>NZ_CP018336.1 GCF_001902295.1 Clostridium kluyveri
ATGTCAATGGAGGCAGACACAAGAATACACATAGATAAATGGTTGGAAAATCTCGGATGGAATTTAGAAGGAAAAGATAAAAATGTATTTTTAGAACAACCCAGAAGTGAAACCGAAAGAAAAAAGTTAAAAGGGAAACGGCCTGATTATGTACTTTATTCGCAACGAAGAGATAAACCCATAATGGTTATAGAGGCAAAGAGAAAAGGCGAAAGAGTTGATAGAGCCTTGGAACAAGGAGTAGGATATGCCAAACTATTAGGTGCTCCTATTGTTTTTGCTACTGATGGATTGTTTTGTAAGTCATATCATACAAAATTTGATAAATCGTTGCTGCTAAATGGCGAAGAAGTAGATGAATTTTTAAGAGAATTATTAGCAATACAATATTTAAATACTTATGAAGTTAATACGATTTCACCAAAGGTACAATATTCAAGACAAGAATTAATTAAAATATTTAATGATGCTAATAATATGTTAAGGGGAGAGGGACTTAGAGCAGGAATAGAAAGGTTTGGTGAATTTGCTAACATTCTCTTTTTGAAATTAATAAGTGAAAATGAGGAAAATAAGGAACTAGAAGGAGAGGAAGCTATTCTTGAAGCAAGTTTTAGATGGAAATATATTAGAGAATTGAGTACTACTGACAGGATAGATTATATAAATAATATGGTATATCCTAAAATCAATAAATTATATGGTGGAGATAATATATTCGATAAGCTTGCTATAAGGAACCCTAAAACGTTATCCCAAATAATCGATAAAATTGATCCTCTTACTTTAACAGATATTAATTCAGATGTTAAAGGGGATGCTTTTGAATATTTTTTAAAGGAATCGACTGCGTCTGGAAACGATCTTGGAGAGTATTTTACTCCGAGACATATTGTTAAGACTATGGTTAGGCTAGCTAATCCTAAAATAGGGGAAAAAGTTTATGATCCATTCTGTGGTACAGGAGGGTTATTGATAGAAAGTTTTAGACATATTTGGAATACAATGCCTAGAAATGACACTACTAAAAAGATATTGACCGAGAAAACAATTTACGGTAATGAAATTACCAATACAGCAAGAATAACAAAAATGAATATGATTTTGGCTGGAGATGGGCATAGTAATATTAAAATGGAAGATAGTTTAGCTAATCCAGTTGATGGAAGGTATGATGTGGTACTCACTAATATGCCATACTCCCAAAAAACTGATTATGCTGATTTGTATGATGTAAAATCTAATAATGGTGATAGTATTTGCGTTCAGCACTGTATGAAATCAATAAATAAAACTGCTAATGACGGAAGAATGGTAATTGTTGTTCCCGAAGGATTTTTATTCAGAAAAGATTTGGCTAAAACTAGAGAATATATGCTTAACAATTGTGAACTTCAAAGTATTATATCGCTTCCACAAGGTGTATTTTTGCCTTATACAGGAGTTAAAACTAATATTTTATATGCCACTAAAGTAAATAAAAAACATGTAAAAAAGCGTAGTAGTTATTGGTATTTTGAAGTCAAAAATGATGGTTATACTTTAGATAATCATCGTCGCAAAATTGAGGGGGATAATGATTTAAAAAGATATGAGGAATATAGAAAGCTTGATATTGATCAAAAAGAAGAGATGATTAATGTTGGATTTGATATAATATCTTTAGAAAGAATTAAAAAGAATTCGTATATACTAGTTGGAAATAGGTATAAAGATACAAATATTCAAAGACATAGTTATTACAATGTTATGTTGAAGGATATTGTAGAAATAATTGCAGGGCAGTCTCCTGAAGGTAAATATTATAATCAAAATAATGAGGGAATGCCATTTTACCAAGGAAATTCTAATTTTGGGTATATGTATATAAATCCACCTATCAAATGGACAACACAAGTAATAAAAAAAGCAGTACCTAATGATATTTTATTGTCAGTTCGTGCTCCGGTAGGAAAAATCAATATTTGTATGCATGATATATGTATTGGCAGAGGATTAATGGCTTTACGAGCATATAATAATATTAATTATAAGTTTTTGTATTATATTATGTTGGGTCTTGAATCTCATTTAAATGAAATTTCTTCTGGTAGCACATTTAAAGGTATTACTAAGGAACAAATTAGTAAATTAGTAATACCGTTATATTCTCTTGATAAGCAACAAAAAATAGTATGTGAACTGGATAGTTATCAAAATATTATCATAAATGCAAAACGTATTATGGATAGCTATAAGCCTTATGCTAATATTGATAAATATAATAAAATTAAGTTAAAAGATTTATGTATATTAATACAAAGAGGTAAAACTCCTAAATATGGAGAGTCTAATATTCAACTTATTAAATCGGGACAAGCCCGGGGTTTTTTTGATTTTGATTTTAATAAGAAGTATTATGTTTCAGATGATTTTAAAATTGATCACAGGCTTCTAAAAAAGGGAGATGTATTATTAAATTCTACAGGCGTTGGAACCGCAGGGAGGGTTACATATTTTGAATTGGATGGGGATTGTTTAGTCGATGGTCATATAACCATATTGAGACCTGATAAAGATAAAATTAATCCAAAATATTTAATGTATGCCTTAAGTATTTTTTATGGATTTGATAAAATCGAACATATGGCATCGGGATCGAGTGGAAAAATTGAATTGAATTTGAGCGTAGTAAAAGATATAGAAATACCTGTTCCGGATTTGAATATACAGAATAGAATAGTAGATGGGTTAGAAAACGAAAGAAAAATTATTATAAATCAAAAGAATGCTATTAATTTATTTACAAATAAAATCAACAATAGAGTAGATGAACTGTTTTATTAAGATCTTTAACTATGTAGATGTTTAAAAGCCCCAGGACCAACCCCAGGGCTTTCACCAATTAGAACAATAATGAGTGACTTTAAAGTATTCTTATGACATTAATTATTATAACCAACTTTAAACATTTTATAATTATCCTGCCGTCAAATCAACGTTTTTTTATTTCTGTTGTCTGAAGGGCAGAGGTACAATATATAAAAAATGTCTATCCGGGAAACTCCGAACAGGAGGCGGATGATATTGGAGTTTTACATTCAAATTAGATTCTCAGCGTTAGTACATGTCTTTGTGGTTCCTTTGAAACTGTGAGATAAACTAAAGTTATGTTTCATTATGTATTTCATTATATGCCCTGGTACCCCAAATGCCAACCATATCCAACGCCGGATAGATGGCCTTCCCTAATTCGGTCAAAGAATATTCCACGCGGGGCGGAACCTCATTATACTGCTTTCTAACAATAATCTTTTGTTTTTCCAGCTCTTGAAGATTTTTGGATAGCATAAAACTAGAGATCCCCTTTAGCCTTCTTTGCAGTTCGTTAAATCGAATAACTTCCTGCTGGTTTAATTCCCATGTAATTTGTATTTTCCATTTTCCGTTTAAGATACTCAAGGCATACTTTACAGGACATTCCTCCATACATTATCTCCTTTACTTATATTTTTATTACTTAGTAATAATATTTTCCGTACTTGATTTAATATTATCATGGAAGTACAATAAAGTCAAAAGTCAAATCAAAAAGGAAAGGATGATTTGTGATGAACACATTAGAAGCAATTAAAGCAAGAAAAAGCCAGAGGAGCTATGCGCAAAATCCCGTTGAGGAAGAAAAGATCCAGCAATTGATCTCCGCGGCCAACAATGCCCCCAAAGCGGGAATTTTACATCTATCTGTTATAGAGAATCAAAATATCCTCAAAGCTCTCAATGACCAAACCTTAATCGCCTTGAAAAACTCAGGCAATGACTTTTTGGTTAGCACGGCTTCTCTTGAAGGGTATCAGCCGTTATACGGTACGCCAGTTCTGCTTCTTTTTTCAGCTAAAAAAGGTGAACCCTATAGTGACGCTAATGCCTCTTGCGCTGCGGCCAATGCCACTATTGCCGCAACCGAACTTGGGCTTGGTTCCTGCTATGTGGTTTCTCCGCTGTTCGGAATAAAGGCGAATCCTGAATTAGGGGAAAAAATCGGTATTCCTGAAGGTTTCAAACCCATCTGCGGTGTTCTGATAGGATACGCTAGTGGAAATGCCTTTGAGTCCCCCAAACCTACAAATACTATCAATTACTGCAAATAAGTACTTTGCTGTTTCAGGTTATATTTGTATGATTAAAAGCCCGTAGAAATCTTGAGTTTCTGCGGACTTACTTTACTAAAGATTACGTATGTCAAGTGTTTCAAAAGGGCATAACGGGAAGCGAACAAAATTAGATAGTAAATTGTTTACTAGTTTTAAAAAGTTCATACGTGTAAGATAAATAAAAGGTACAAAGTAAGAAAACAAAGTAAATTAACTACTATAACTTACTTTGTTTTTTTATAATGTTTTTTAATTATCATTGCAAGATCTACTATAAAGTCTCTATCTTCAATGTCTTTCAAGTTCAAATTATATTTTTCTTTTGTCCTGCAGAGTAAATAATCTAAACTTACATTAAATATGTCTGCTAGTTTAACCAAGTTGTTTATACTAGGTTCAATATCTTGTGATTCGTAGCTGGAAATAGATTGCCTTGAAACACCTAACATTCTTCCTAATTCATCCTGGGTTAGCTCCTTCTCTTCTCTTAATTCTTTTAGCCTATCCCCAAACATATTTTGTTATCCTCCTAAATTTTGTTATACAATTTACAGTTTATAGGAAGATCTATAATTTACTCTTTTATTCAAGTTATTTTTTCTTTTTTGAATAAAAAGGACAATAAAATTGTCCTTCGTAAAAATAAAGAAACAACATTATTGGACACATTGTAAATTCATTACATGTTTTTTTGATAAAGGGAATACTTATATAATTCATTTTATAAAGGGAAGTATTTTCTAGCTTACTTAAATAACTTTGGCTTATACCAAGTCTTTCAGCCATTTGTTTCTGTGTAATGCCTAATTTATTTCTTATTGCTCTAAACAAATAAACCACCTCGATTCTACATTATACGACAATATTCTCAAACTATAAATAATCAAATGTTGGAAAATGTAACTAATTGGTGAATGATATTCCTCCTAGGAATATTATTTGTGTTATTATATAAAGCAATAAAAGGTGCACCGTTTAAATTGAGTAACAAAGGAGGGGGCTTTACATGGTGAGTGAAACTTTAAGAAAAGTGGATATGTTAACAATTTTGTGGTAATATGGTAGTAGTGAATCAGAACGGATGTTCTATCAAATGGTATTATGTGGGACATAGGGGGTATAGATTTGAAATTAGAAAAAGTTATTTTAGAAATAATGGAAATGGAGGATCTTAAGAAAATAGAACTAGTTGAATTAGATGAATGTATTGATAAAATCAATACATCAGTGGATAGTATTAAGTCATCTGCATTAGAAGCAACCCCTTTAATTTAAAGGGTTGCTTCTAGGAATTAAATATTTAAATAAGGTTTTAGTTTTTCATAGTAAACCCTATTAATAACAGTAGTACCGTTTTCCCAATTTTTAAATGCTCTATAATCGATTCCTGTTAACTTTCCGGCGTGCCAATATGATAAATTGTGTTTGATTCTCCAATTTTTTATCATGTGGCTATAGTTGGAAAATATAAATTTATAGTAATCATCATAATAGTATTCTATGGATCTCTTTATAACTTTAGATATTTTTACTAGAATAGCAGGGGAGGGAAAGCACATTCCAGATTCATAATCTTGTATAGTTGAATGACTGACACCTATCAATTTTCCTAATTGATATTGTGATAAGTTTTTAATTAATCTACTTTTTTCTATACGGTTGCCAACTGTTTCCTCACAAAGATGTTTATATAATTCTTCATACAAGTTGATGTAAACTTGTTGAGTAACGATTGCACTTTGGTACAAATGGCTTCTGCTCGCTGTACCAAAGTGCAATGAAGGGTACTGTACCTCTAAAGAAGTAATTTTTTTTTATCTCCCCAGAACTTTATTGTGAGGTTCCCGGTATCTCCATCCCACAAAACACTATCTAGCATTACATTATATATAAGTTTTACTTCTTCGTCTTCTAGTTCATCTATTATCTGCATTTTATCTAAACATTTAAATATCATTTCTAGACTTAGGTCTGCCTGGGAAATTAAATTGGTAGAAGTCTCAACGTCAATTAACTTCTTCTGATGATCTTCTATTTCTCTATTAAGGTTTTCAATTTGTGGAATAATATATTTAGCAGCAACAGGGCTAAGTGACATTTGGTTTACAAGATTTTCAATTTGTTTCTTTTTATTATCTATATCTTTTTTTATATTATCTATATTTTTAAATTCATAGGATTTAGTACTAAGGAGCTCCTTTTTGTATTCTTCTACTTCTTTTCTAAGTAAACCTTTATTAAGTGAATATTCTTTTAGCTTTTCTTTTAGAATTTTTTCTATATCGTCAGTTCTAACATTAGCATTGTCACATCTAGTATTTCCACTGGAGTTTTTTAGCGTACACTTATAATAAAATACTTTTCCGGATTTATTTCTACCATGTATAACTTTCATATTGCTGCCGCATTTAGCACATTTTAAAATTCCTGTAAGTAGAGCATTATGGGTTTTTCCCAATCTTGGAGCCTTTTCTTTGTTTTCGTGTAATAATTTTTGAACCATTAACCAGTCTTTGGCATTTATTACACCTTCATGTTTAGCTATAGCTGCAATCCATTCTTCTACATCTCTATATATGGCTTTACCACGTTTCTTATTATAAGTTAGAATACCATGCTTACCACCTGGATTTCCCACTACAGTCATCCCTAGATCGCTTAAATATAGAATAACATTTTTGTCGGCTTTGACATAAACCGGATTAACAAGGATGTCTTGAATACCACTCTTATTCCAAACATCCTTACCGGTTTTGGTTTTAATAAAGTTTTGATTCAGGTACTTAACAACTTGGCTTAAAGATTTTAATTCTAAATATTTATCATATATTAGTCTTACGGTTTTCATTTCATCAGAGACAGGAGTTAACTTGTGCATTTTTCGCTCTTTAAAATCTTGGTCAAAATAGATTATTTCCTCTGATTTAAACCCTAATGGAGTTTGTCCGCCTAACCAACGACCACTTTTGGCAAGCTCCAACATATTATCTCTTACACGTTCTGCAATAGTTTCTCTTTCTAGCTGTGCAAAGACACTGGCAATGTATATCATGGCCTTTCCCATTGGGGTACTTGTATCAAACTGCTCTTTTATACTTATAAAACTTACATTGTAATTTTGCAATAATTCTAAAGTAGATGAAAAATCAGCAACATTACGAGAAATTCTATCCAATCTATAGCATATTAGGACGTCAAATTTCTTATTTGACGCATCTTTTATCAATTCCTGAAATTTAGGTCTGTTTGTATTTCCGCCACTAAATCCTTCATCTTCATATATTATAAATTCCATAGTTTCACCGTAAAGTCTAGTACAATATTCCTGGCACATTTGTATTTGATTCTCTATGCTATCACCTTTACCGGTGAATTTTGATTTTCTTGAGTATATAGCTGCTATCATAAAAATACACCTCATCTATAGAAATGCTATAATTTATAAAAATAAATTTAAATAAGTTTAAATTTAATATAATTGTGGTATAATATGTTTAAAAGAAGCCGTTGCGGTTTCAACGTTATATGTTTTTAGTTCATTAAAAATGCACTTACTGGAATGGGTGCATTTTTAGTTTTTTGAGTTTTTATCTTTGTTATCATCAACGGTAATTGAAATTTCATTATCGCCAACTTTAGAGCTGTTCTTATATTTAAGAATAGCTTTTTCTTTTAAGTATGCAAGCATAGCAAAAATACCTACTATGCCGATTATAGTAACGCATACCATAGCTGCAATAACAATATATCCACCCACACTGCCACCTCCTCTGCTGTCAAATTAACCGCAACGACCTCTTTTGTAAGAGATAAATTCTGGGAGGTGGCCAACTAAAAACATTTTTATTCTCTTGGTAAATATTATAACATATATATAAATAATTTCTAAGTCTGTTAAGAACTTTTCTAGCAGGCTTTATTTTTATATAAATTCTATGGATAATTCAACATATTTAGATAAAATATAGTAATATATAAATAAAATAAGATATTATTATAAGTAATTATGAAAATAGAAAATCAAAATGTAATAGTTATTTAAAATTTAAGTATAAACATGAGGAGATGATTTTTTGAGGTATGCTCTAATTGATAATTCAACCTTAACCGCGGTACAAAGAATTCTTGGAGAAATTCCAATAAAAAATAAACATACTATTGACGGAGATATTATTGCTTTAGAAAATTATATTCAAGCAATTTTATTTTATGATAAGTTGATATATCTTGATGATTACAAAGAAACTTATCGAGATTCTAGAGAAAAATTTTTTGATAATATGATGAACTTCAGTCCAAGTGAAGTAGGATATTCATCTTTATTAAAAACTGCAAAACAAATAACAGAAGAAATTGTTCCATGTGTAGAAGGAGGAAAATTTTCAGATAAAGATTTCAAGCCTTTCTTTGATTTGCTAAAAATGAATGTTACGTTTACTTGGGATATAAGATCAAGTGTTTATTTCTTGACCGAGAAGATGTTAGAAGAAATAGGAGGGATTGATGTTGAGAAGTATAGCAAATTATCAAATATGATATTTATGGAGCTGTCAGAAAAAAAAATTACTAAAAAAAATAATACGAATGGTAAGATAAAATTATATGATTCACACGGAAGAGAAATAAACTCTTCATATAAAGTTATAGATCGTGATGGAAAAGAACAAGATACCGAATTATCTAGGCAAGTTGAAGTGTTCTTCGCAGCTTTAAATTGGCTTGCATTTAGGACAAGTTTATATACACTTTTAGCAAAAGAAATGAATTTAGAATTAATATTGCACCCTATAAGAAATCAATTTCAAATTAGTCTATTATCTAAAATTAATAAAGGTAAGGAAGATGTATTCAAAAATATCATAAACGCTATGAATGGAAAAGCCGTTGAAACTTTTACTAAGATAACGGAGACAACTCAACCTTTTGTTTTGCAACAACCTCTACCACTATTTACAGTGTGGTTAGCTCAAAAAACTAAGAATCCTTGTAATTTTATTGAAGAAGCATATAGTATTCGTAGTAATAAAGAATTTGTTCAAGCAAGGCAGAAGTTAATTGAATTGGAGTGTCTATTAGAAGAACAAAATTATAGTAAATTTGTCAAAGAAGCAAATAAATTAAACTTAGAGATTAAAAATGAAATTAATATGTTATGCTCAAGATATGGAGTTACAACTAACCAAGGTGTACCATTAACACAAATAATATCTGTATATAATATGACAACTTTAGCAACTAATCTTCCTAAGGTCCCTAATATTAATGTAGATATTAAGCCTTTGGCTTTTCTTAGAGATATTATTCCAAAGAAAGGGTTTAAAAGTATTTACAGGAATTTAATAAATGATTTAATTAGTATTTCACGTACAGGGAAATATTATGAGATTATATCTTCGAATGTTAAATTAGATAAAGGAGCTCGGTACTATGATTCAAAGACAGAGAAAATAGAGTATTCTAAAGCTAAGTCGTGGTGGAAAATACCAATGTAGAAAGTTACTAAATTGTATTTCGATTAACAAAAGACTTTATATTAAGAGGTTGTTACATTATAATATTCCAATTTTTATTATTAATCCTTATATAAGGATTAAAGAGAAACTCATAATACAAATTTCACACGAAATAAAATATAAAAAATAGAGTATAATTTATTAATATTAGTAGATCTCTATATATGAAAGGAGGAGTTTTATGGTAAGTAATACATCAATTATGTTCTTAATTATATCTCTAATTATTTCAGTTGGGTTACCTTTAGGGTTAGTAGCTTACTTTTATAAAAAGTATAAAATATCAATAAAATGTGTATTTATAGGAGTATTAATATTTATAATATTTTCTCAGATTTTAGAAAAAGCATTACATTATTTTGTACTAACAAAAAACCCTCATACCATAGCATTATTAAAGAATCCATGGCTATTTATGATTTATGGAGGACTTGCAGCAGGGATATTTGAAGAAGTGGGTAGATATATTGGTTTTAAGTTTTTGCTTAAAGGCCAAAGAGAATGGAAAGATGGAATCGCCTATGGTATAGGACATGGTGGAATAGAGGCTATATTAATAGGTGGAGTTGCAGGTATACAGAATATAGTATATTCAAATTTAATAAACTCTGGTACTTTTGAAAAAGTTCTTAGTGCCAAGCTTCCTGTTAGTATGTTAACATCAATAAAAAATAGCTTAGAGAACACTCCATCTTATATGTTTGGGTTTATAGGTATAGAAAGAATGCTGGTACTGCCATTACATATAGCACTATCTCTTGTGGTGTTATATGGAATTAAAAAAGGGAAAAAAATATATCTTTTATATGCTATAATAATCCATGCTATAGTTGATTTTCCTGCTGCTTTGTATCAAGCAGGAAAGATCAAAAGTATATTTTTGATAGAGGGTGTAGTTTTAGTAGTTGCTATTATATCTTTAATTTTCATCATTAAATCAAAGGTTTTATTTGACAAAACTTCTTCTGAAAAGGTGTATTAAAACGGCATGAATAACTAAAAAATATGGATGTTGTATAGTTTATAAGATTAAAGGAGCCATAAAGGCTCCTTTATTGATCTGAAATCTTATTTAAAAGTTTGCTATCTGTTTTTAAAGATGCCTTTATTAATTCTATGTAAGAATCATCTATTTCCCCATCATCATTAATAAGCCCATCTTCAAATAATTTCTTTATTAAGAGGGTAGTATATAAACCCTTGGATCTGAGGTTATTTTCATCATCATCTTTATGGCTTTTTATGTATTCTTCCAAAAGTTCATTACATTTTTTTAATATTTTATCACTTTCAGGATTGGGTTTAACGTATCCTATTTGTTCTAATAGATCCATTTCAGGAGTGTTCATTGATTGAGCAATTTTACATACATCTCCGAGTGATGGAGATCTTGAAACCTTTTCTTTTTCAAGGTTATCAACATACTCACATTCTAAGTCAGCTTTAGTGGCAAAATCCTGTAAAGATAAATTGTTTTTTTGTCTGTATTCGGAAATGATTTTTCCTAAACTTTTAGGACTAGAAGTATTAATGTTATTACTGTAAGGATTACGAATATCTGTAAGTCCCATTAGCCAGTCTAAAGATACATTAAAATCACTGACGATTCTTTTTTTTAGTTCATCATCTGGTTTACTAAAACCAGATTCATATTGAGATATTGTTGATTTTTTTAAGTTGTAAGGTTTCCCAAATTCCTCTTGAGTCAACCCGTTTTCGGTTCGCAGTAATTTTATTCTTTTTCCTAAAATATTGTCCACATCGTTTGTTTTATCAGGTAAATTTTCATTAATTTCAACATTAATCATATTTTCTTTTAATTGCGTGTTTATATTTTTCCCTTCTATATATCCAGCTAAAGTCATAAGTAATTCATATGAAACTTTAAGAGCAGATGAAATTTTTTTTAATATATCTGGCGAAGGGGCTCTCAGGCCTCGCTCAATTCTTGAAATGTGAGCAGCACTAACATTTGAATATAAGGCAAGTTGATTTATGGATAAATCTTTTTCTTCGCGAATCTCTTTTATATACTCACCGATATTTACATTCATACTTGAAGCTGAATTTTGGTCATTTATACTCATAAAAACAACCTCCTTATTTCTATTTTATTATATATATTGCCTGTAGGCAAATAATAAGATATCAAAAACAGAAAAATGTATTGACAACTGGCAAACAATATTATATTATATTGCCATAAGGTAATATTGCCAGATGGCAAAGGGAAGTGATTATATATGGATAACTTAATTAATTTAGATAAGCTAAGGCAATATATGAAAGAAAACAATATTTCAAAAAGTGAATTGGCTGAAATTATTGGCGTTAACTATACTACTGTTTATAGGATATTCAAAGGCACAAGAAAACCAGGTGTAAAATTTATATCTAAACTACTTAGCAGTAATATATCTTTAAAACATGATGAAATTTTTTTATAGTTTTTATTGCCAAGTGGCAATGAAAATCACTTCATAGCTTTATGCTTCACTTCAAAAAGCTATAAAAACTAGATCATATCTTTTCAAAACTTAATATAAAGCAATCAGTAACCTTCATACAATAGCGTTCATACCATAAACTAGGAGGCGATTAAACTGAAAAATAAAGTTAAATCTGTTACTGTGAGTTACCCAAGTGATGAACATAAAGAAGAATTTGATATTAGGTTACACAGGGTATTAGCAAAAATTATTGTTAATATGCCTCCAGAGAGATTAAAAAAGTTAGCGAACTTATAGTAAAAGTCTTTGAAGTTATAAAAAGTAATTAACTAAAGAGAAAAATGCAAAACACTTTATCGCATAGCCGAATATGGACAAACACGTTCCTAATATATGCTATGAAATTTTCAAAGTTTTTGCTACTAATATTTTAAATTTTAGGGTGTCAGCTTGAAAGGGGGTGAGGATGACAATGGGTACAACAATGATTTCTAAAACATTAAAACACATACAGAAGGAACACAAACTCACGTGCAAGCAAGTTGCCAAAATGGCAGGAGTAAGCGAATCAGCAGTGGTTAGATATGCACTAGGTGACAGAAATATGCCAGAGGATGTAATTGTAAACTTATCTAAGTTTAGCGAATTTGAAGAATTAAAGATGGCCTATAAGGCACAGAAAAAGATAGGGATTATAAATATACCTATGATGAATGGAATTGATGATAACATCCACTGTATGATTTTAAAAATGATTAGAGAAGAAATTCCTGAAGCTGTAAAAGCTTTTGGAGAAATATCAAGCTTAACAATGAATAAAAAGTCTTTGAGTAAAGATGAGATAGAAGAACTATATGAACATATGGAGCAGATAGCAGATTTAATACCTCCTATAGAAACATTCCTTATAAGACTTAAAAGGTTGTTTGGCGTCAGTTTGGACAGGCTAGATATGACAGAATGGGAGAAATTCAGGCAAAAGCGTTACATTGTAGATATAGAGGAGGGGTAACAAAATGACCAACTCAGTAAAAATTAAAATGGATGTATTTGCAGGAGCACAGGTAACACGCAGGGAATTGACTCAAAGCATTATTCAGGAACTATGTTACCCGCATGAAAACATTGATTACTATACTGATAATTTAGGGAGTCTACCCCTAGATGAATATTCAGAGGAATTGAAGAATATGGAACGACCATGTAGGAGGAGAAGGAGGGGAGTATAAATGGATTTAAGTAAATTATCTGTTGATGATTTAAAAAACGCTATCTGGACCTATAACAATGGTATGGTTCCAATTGGAGGGCTAGATGTAGAAAGGTATCGTATGGAACTTATCCTTAGAGGTGAAAATGGCAAAGGATATAGAG
Source organism: Clostridium kluyveri (assembly GCF_001902295.1). Lineage (NCBI taxonomy): Bacteria > Bacillati > Bacillota > Clostridia > Eubacteriales > Clostridiaceae > Clostridium > Clostridium kluyveri. The sequence goes on from NZ_CP018336.1 coordinate 13,471, forward strand.
AGGAGTAGGAATAAGTGAAGTATATAGATAAAAAGGGCAAGGAAGTATTTGTTAGCCAGGGCTTAGGAATGAAAGAATATGGTTCATTTAGAAAGAGTAAAGCAGGAGGACTTCACCGTGTAAAATCCCCAATGATGCCAATGGCTTCATCCAGAGAAGAAGCTCAAAAGAACTTGGATTTATGGGCTAGGAAAAATGGATTGAAGGCAGTTGAGGAGGTAAAGAAGATGTTTGATGCTACTGAAGTAAAAGGATTTAACAAGCTGAATGATGCAGACAAGGACCTGTTCACAAGATTCTGTAAAAAGTTTTATGATGCATGGGAGTATCCAGAGAAGCATAAACCGGTAAAAGTGCAAAAAATGAAGGGGTATTTGAAGGTGACTTTGGTTGATGTTAGCTGGCTGCACATTACTAAGAATTGTGAGTGGTATTAGATATGGAGAGGGAGAGAAGAAGCCATGGGAAGGAATAGTAATTTTTCCATAAGTGAAGTTGAGTATCTAGAAAATAATTGGGGAATTAAGTCCATTAATGCTATGGCTAATGATTTAAACAGAAGTATATCTTCAATATTGAATAAGAAAACACGTTTGCAGCTTGGAGCATTTTTGGATAATGGTGAGTATATAACAGTCAATCAACTTTTTAAGGCTATAGGAAGAGAAAAAGGTACTGGTTATACATTGCGTAACTGGATAAGGAAAGGGTTCCCTGTTAAAAATAAAAAAGTTTTGAATAGTAGTTTTAGAGTAGTTTATTTGGAAGATTTTTGGAAGTGGGCCAGAGAATACAGAATGCATATTGATTTTAGCAAATTTAAAGAAAATGAATTGGGACTTGAGCCAGATTGGGTAAAAGGGCAGAGAAGGGCGGATATTGCTTTTTCTAAATACAAGGTTACCCCATGGACCAAAAAGGAAGATTCGCAGCTTGAAAGTTTACTTGGAATCTTCAGATACAGTTATAGAGAGCTGTCAATGCAGATCCTTAGGACAGAAGCAGGCATTAAAAGGAGAATCAACGATTTAGGTCTAAACATGTGGCCTATCAGGGACTTGTCCCGCAGCTGGAGAAGTGAAGAAATAAGTATTGTAACTGATATGTATAACAATGGTTATAAAAGTGATGTCATAAAAGAATATATAAACAAGTCTGCTCAAGCTATAAATGGGAAGATAGAAAGGTTAATAAGGGATGGCATATTAGTAAAACATAAATAGGAAAGAAGGTGGAAGCGTGATAAAACAATTGTTCCATAACGCCGGCATCAAAGTGACAGACCAGGAACTCAAAGAAATAATGCAAATCACTACAGACGACATAAGAGAAAACCGAATCAAGTTCGGTAAAAAGACAAGCTTACAGCAGATGTTTACCATTGCTAAAAGAAGTTTAAAGGTGCTTATTAGTGCTTGAAGGGAGGCCAATAGATGAGAGATAAGGAATTTGTTAAGCTGCAGAGAGAAAACAAGAAGCTTAGAGAGCTTTTAAGGGAAGGTATTCAACTTGCGGAAATTTGCGTGGAAAAGGTTAAGTGTCAGGAGGATGTGTGCAAGCAGAAGAGTTAGGGGGTGAATAACATGGATGCACTTACAGTAAAGAAGCTTAGAGAGTGCAAACTGGATAACAACGGAGAACTTTATGATCCGGTATCTGGAGAGACTTTTAAAGATATTGATGCACTGACAGTTGAGGAAGTAAAAGAATTTCTTAAATATGCGTAAAAAAAGCCCTCGCCAAAGGGCACAAAATTAAAACTTCATTATCCCCATTCTATCGCAGAATGGGGGAAAAATCAAATATGGGAGGAATTAAGATGGCAAAGTTTGATATTAATCAATCTATAAATGCTCAAGCAAAATTATGTGAAAAGAAAAACTATCCGCACTTTGCACCAAAGTCAGGAGTGTGCTGGTGCTGTAATCAAAATATCTACGAACAGATCGGATGGAAGCGTGATGAATTAGGAAGAAAGATAAGAGTTGATTTAGAAAAGGCTGATTTTAAAACAGGGATATCCACTGAAAAGGCCGGTAAAGAACTTATAACAGGTTGTCCACATTGTAATAGGACTTATTGTGATTAGGAGGTAGAACATGAGTAAAACAATAGTTTTAGAAAAACTGACTCTTAAGAATTTCAAAGGTATCAAGGACTTAACAATAGATTTTTCAAACATAAGCAACATCTACGGTGACAATGCCACAGGAAAGACTACAATATTTGATGCCTTTACATGGCTGCTGTTTAATAAGGACAGCCAAAATATAAGTAAATTTTATGTACAGCCACTTGATGAGAACAATAAAGTGGACCCTATGATTCATACCGAAGTTGAAGCAGTACTTGAGATAAATGGTGTGAACACAGTTTTAAGGAAGCTTCTGAAAGAAAAATGGGTTAAACCAAAAGGAAAAACCGAATCAGAGTGTAAGGGTGCAACTACTTCTTATTACATTGATGATGTACCTAAGAAAGAGAATGAGTATAAGAAGAAAATAAATGAAATCATCCAGGAGGATATATTTAAGCTGCTAACCAACCCAATGCATTTCTCAACTAAAATGACATGGCAGGAAAGAAAAAATATACTTATGGGAATGATAGGGGAAATTACAGACCAGAATGTTATTGATTCAAAGGAAGAATTAAAACCGTTGGAAGAACTTCTTGTAAACAAGGATATAGATGAACTTAAAAAAAGCATAAATGCATCAAGAAAAAAGCTTATAAAGGACAAGGAGTCAATACCTCCTAGAGTTGACGAACTTAGAAAAAGTATAAAAGAAGAAGATGTTGACTTTGAAGCCCTGGAGTTCAGAAAGCGTGGAATAGTTGCAGGAATGAAGAGTGTGGAGGAGCAGCTCCTTGATAAGACAAAACTTGATGATGAACTATTTATGAAAAAAGACAAACTTTATGGACTTAAATCCAAACTTAAGGATATTGAACATGAAGAAGTTGAAAAGGCCGAAAGTGGAAGAGATAAAATAGCCCAGGACATAACCAGTTTAAATGGAGAAATAGCTGAAATCAAGTTTGATATTAAATCTCTTGAAATGGAGAAAAACAACAACCTTAAAATAGCCAAGAACTTAGAAGTAGAAGTTAAGAATTTAAGAGACAAATGGTATGAGGAAGATGCAAAAGTTTTTGAACTTCCAGAGGATGCACGTATATGTCCTACCTGCCACCGTCCTTTTGACGAGGAAGACATTGAAAGTCACAGGCAAGAGATGGAGGGTAACTTTAAACAGAATAAGTCCAAAATCTTGAAAAGTATAAAAGCCCAAGGCTTAGAAAAATCTAATGAACTTGAAAAGTATAAAGAGAGAGTATTGAAGAATGATGCTGCCCTGAAAAATGCCAAGGATTCTCTAGAAAAACTCAATAATGAAAAAGATAAGCTTCAATCTGAAATGGACAATTTTGAAATAAATATAGACCTTGATAGTAACAAGGAATACCAGGGAATATTAAAACATGTGGAAGAACTTGAAACGGAACTTTCAAAACCAGTAGATTCAAATTCCCAGATAAGAGAGCTCAAGGAGAGAAAAGACAGTATAGAAAAAGAACTTGAGGAGGTCAACTACAAGCTGGGATACAGGGAAATCAATGATAAGACAAATGCTAGGATTGAAGAACTGTTAAACAAAGAAAAAGAACTAAGCCAGCAGATTGCTAATTTAGAGAAACAAGAGCTCCTGTGCAACGAATTTATAAAAACCAAGGTTGAACTTATGGAAACAAGTATTAATTCTAAATTCAAATATATTAAGTTTAGATTCTTTAAGACTTTAGTTAATGGAGGAATTGAAGAGGGATGCGAACCTCTTGTAGATGGTGTACCGTTCTCAACAAACTTAAATTCAGGTGCAAGGATTAATGCTGGAATAGATATTATAAATACTCTGTCTCAGCACTACGGAATTAATGCACCAATATTTATAGATAACAGGGAAAGCACCACAAAGCTTATAGATGTGGAAAGCCAGGTAGTAAATTTAGTTGTAAGCAGTAAAGATAAATCTTTAAGGATTGAAAATGGCGAACTTGCGGAGGAAAAACAGCTGGCAAGTTAAGTTAAAGGAAGGTGATGGAAATGGAAAGTAAAAGTACTGCAATAACACTAGCCAAAGAAGATGCCCTAAATCAGATAACGGAAAAAATAGGGGAGCTTAGAAAAAATAATGATATAGTGTTTCCACCTAATTATTCAGTTGCTAATGCCCTAAACAGTGCATGGTTGCAACTTCAAGAAGTACAGAATAAGGATCATAAACCTGCATTGGAAGTATGTACTAAAAATTCAATTATAGGTTCATTATACGATATGTGTCTGCAGGGTTTAACTCCCGCAAAGAAACAATGCTATTTCGTAGTTTATGGAAATCAACTGCAGCTTATGAGAAGTTACATGGGAACAGTAGCAGTAACCAAAAGGTTGAAAGGTGTTAAGGACATTAAAGCCTACTGTATATATGAAGGTGATGAATTTGAGCAGACCTATGATTTAGATACAGCAACTTTAAAAATCAGTAAATTCAATCCTAAGTTTGAAAATATAGATACAAATAAAATCAAAGGTGCCTTTGCAGTAGTAATAGGAGAGAATGGTCCCATCCATGCAGAGGTAATGAATATCGACCAGATTAGAAAAGCATGGGGACAGGGTATTGCCTATAAAAGTGGAAAATCTACAGCCCATAATAATTTTACTGATGAAATGGCAAAGAAATCGGTGATAAACAGAGCTTGCAAGATGTATGCAAATACTTCTGACGACAGTGACCTTTTGATTGAAGCTTTTAACAATACGGATAAGACCTATGATGAAGAAAGTATGGTAGGTAATGTTGAATATGAAGTTAAGGAAGAAATAAAGGATAAGGCAAATAAAAAGTCCATAGATATAAAGGTTTCTGAGGAGAAAACGGATAAGCAGAATGTAATTGATGTGGAGCCTGAGAAGGTGGAAGAAAAGCAAACTCCAAGTTCAGCAGAACAGACTGAAATAGAAGGACCAGGATTTTGATGAAACTTACAGTTTTAGGGAGTGGTAGCAGTGGAAACTGCTATCTGCTCCAGAATAGAGATGAGACTTTGATACTTGAATGTGGATTGCCCTATAAGACTATTTTAAAAGGACTAGATTTTAATTTGATGAATGTTGTAGGGTGCCTGGTAACACATGAGCATAAGGATCATAGTAAGGCCATAAAGGAGTTTATCAGTAACGGAATAGATGTTTACAGCAGCAGTGGAACATTGAAGGCAGTAGATGCTGGGGATTATAGAGCACAAGTAATTGAATCTGAAAATCAGGTTTCTATAGGGGATTTTACTGTACTTCCATTCGAAACTGAACATGATGCAATAGAGCCTTTAGGGTTCCTTATACAACATAGTGATATGGGCAAGCTGCTCTTCATTACAGATAGTTACTACTGCCAGTATAACTTTACAGGACTTAATCACATTATGATTGAGTGCAACTACAGTATGGATATTGTAAATGAAAACTTTGAAAGAGGATTAATACATCCTGTACTTAGGAACAGGCTTTTGAAATCTCATTTCAGCATGGAGAATGTGAAAGAATTTTTAAAGGTTACTGATTTAAGTCAGGTTAGAGACATTGTGCTTTTACATCTTAGTGATAGCAATAGTGATGAAGAAGGATTTAAAACAGAGATAGAGAGGCTTACAGGAAAGCCTACTTATATTGCAGATAAAGAGTTGGAAATAGATTTATTTTAAAATTTAAAGTTACAAAGCAGGGCTGCCGGTACCGATCTAGCAGACTGCTAAAATTCCAATTTAACCAGACAAGAAATGAAGAAGTTTTAAATCAGGCATGTTAGTACCGATCTGGCAGTCTCATTTAAAACTCCCAAGAGGTGCTCACATGAACTATATAAAAGAAATCAATGCCTTTAGGAATTATTTGAGGACCAATCCTATTCCGGCAATTACTCAGGCCCTATGGTACGTGATTATAGATTACCATAACTCAAGTAATTGGGAACCATGGATTACCATAGATAATTTCAGATTAATGGCAGATTTACAAATTTCAAAAAACACACTTAATACTCATAGAAACACTCTTGTACAAAGTGGATTGCTTTTATATAAATCCATACCAAGAAAAAAGAATTCAGGTAGATATTGTTTAGTGAGTTTAGCAGAAAAACAACAAACTGGTATTCAAACTGGTGCAAATATTAGACCAGATGATGAACCAGATATACAAAAAAATAAAACTGGTGCAAATATTGAACCAGAATGTGAGCCAGATGGTGAACCAGATCGAGTACCAGATGGTGAACCAGATCATGAACCAGATGTGTCTGGGAAGCAGCCTTGTGAGCCAGTTCCCGAGGGACATAAACTAAACAAAACTAAACTAAACAATAATATTGTTGTTGTTGAAAAAGAAAATAAAGAAAAAGAGAATTGGTTTATAGTGCTGAAATATTTCTGCCAAAAATCAGGCAGGGCAGATACAAATTTGAGAAACAGAGAAAGAGAAGCAGCCCAGGAGATCTGTGAAGAGGTACCGTCCCTTGACACAGTTCTTAAGGGTATAGATTATGCTTTTGATAACTTCAAGCCTGATTCTGGGGATGAAAAAATAAACTCCTTTTGCTACTGTGCAACAGTTATAAGGGGACTCCAGAAGCGTGAAAATTTCAAGAAGAATGGAGGTGGGAAGCGTGGAAGTTCTAAACAGGATACTGACTCAGGTAAGAACTCAAGTCCATACGACTTCTCAAGGTTCAAGGGGTAGATCTGTGTATAAATGCCCTATATGCCAGGATACCGGGTGGGCCAAAACAAAAACAGGATACAAAAGGTGCAGTTGCTATGAAAAAGAACATGCCAAAATGCTCTGGAAAAGTTTTGGAGTAGACCCATCAAGGGTGAAAGCTCTGAATGATTACAAGGGCTATGATGATGCTACCAAGAAGGCTTTATACATGGCTAAAGCCTATATACGCAATTTTGAAAGCATCAAGAACACCGAAGAAAACAGCTTTGGTTTATTCGGACAACCCGGGGCAGGAAAAAGCCATATAGCAATTGCCATAGGTGCAGCACTTTTAAACCGGAAAAATCCTGTACAGGTTATATATATGCCTTATCTTGAAGCCATGAGAGAGCTTAAGGCAAACGTCAATGATGATGAATACTACTTGAGATTATCTGACAGGTATAAGAAAGCAAAAGTGTTGATTATGGACGATTTGTTCAAGGACAAGGTTGCAAATGGAAACCTGATTAAGGACCGGTATGGGAAAAAAGCTGTTCTAACAGAAACTGACATAAAACACATAATGCCGATTATAAATTACAGGTCTCTTAACAATATGCCAACCCTGATAAGTACGGAATGTACACAGGAAATTCTTATGGAGCTTAGTGATGCGCTGGCAGGAAGAATATTTAAATCTTGCGGGGATAACATGATAGTTTTTGAGGGTGACGAGCATAATTACAGGATGCGAGAATTTGTTAGAAAGGGGTGATGAAAAATGGCAGTTGCATTCGAAAGAAAAAAAGAAACCCTGGACTTTGTAAGAGATAACTGGGAAATCATGTACAAAAAGGATATGGCAAAGAAATTAGGGTGCAGTACTTCTCTTGTGAGTGTGATAGGAGGCGAATTAGGTTTGCCCATCCAGCGTAAGTTACCTACGCTTCCCAAAGATTCATTCTGTACCATTGATAGTATTCGGAGGATGAGAAATGATTTTAGACTAGGGCAGAAGATAACTCTAAAGGTGCAACGCAGTCGTGGGAAATATAAAGTCATAAGTGGAGTTGTAGCTAACAAGACAGACTATTTGGTTCTGGTCAAGTGGAAGAAGTATGGAAAAGACCGAAGAGAAAGTTTTAGGTATGATGAGTTCTGCGTGGGAGAGGTTCGGGTTGTTTAATTATACAAATAACAGTCAATTTAAGCCATAGGTATAGCAAATTCTAAAGAAAAGGGGACAAAATAATTTTATCGCTTTGAAATTGGAATGGGTTTAAAAGGACTGTATGAGAGATTTAGAGTAATAGTGTGGTAGGAGGTAAAGATATTGGAAAGTGAGAAAAATTTTCTGGTCAATTGTATAAAAATGGGCAAGTTGAAAAAAGTCACAGAACCTTGGCATGGATACCTAAAAGATAAAAAACTAATAGTATTTAAAATTGGCACTGGTTATAATTTAATTTCTATAGATGGGGAAAAAGGAGAAAAAAACTTAGAAGGATTATGCAAGTATGCATGGGAAAATGATCCAGAAACAACGCAAGAAAGTGGATATGATTGTGTAGAAGATTTCATAGAAGAAGTGAATTTGGGTAATGATGGATTCGGATTTAATGAAGATGAAATAGAAATATGTGATATGAAATAAGGGAAATGAGATTATGAGTAAGTTGAAAATCATAAGAGGAGCCAAACCTATAAAATTTGGTAATCAGATAGGAATGAAGATGGATGAACTGGACAGAGGAACAATACCAGGAATACCTCAAAAAGAGAGGTCAGAAGGTAGAGAAACCAAAAGTAAAGAAGCAGAAATACAGGAATAAGGGTGCATGGCATGATGGAATGTATTTCAGGAGTCAGCTGGAAATGAAGAGATACTGCCAGTTAAAACTTTTATTCTATGCTGGGGAAATCGCAGGATTTATATTGCAGCCGGAGTTTATTCTTCAGGAAGGTAAAGGAGAAGAAAGAGCTATAACTTATACTGCTGATTTTCTGGTTTTGAATAAGGATGGTACCTACAGTGTTGAGGATACCAAAGGTTATGAGTCAGCACAATGGAAGAGGACGTACAAGCAGTTTAAATTGAGATATCCAGAGGTAGAACTGAAAATATTGAAGGAGGTATAAGGTATGGAGTGTAAGGATATAAACCATGAATGTACAGATGAAATTGTTTGTCCATTTTGTGGTCAAGAATTTACTGACAGTTGGGAATATGGTGATGATGAAGCTTTAGGATTAATAGAGTGTGATGAATGTGGAAAATCATTTTATGCGAGTAGGGAAGTTTCAATAACTTATTCAACACGTAAAGCTAATTATGGGACGTGTAAAAACTGTAAAGATGAGAATGTGGTTATTGAAAGTTATCATTCATCAATAGGCAGATATAGTGGCTTGTGTGTTAAATGTGGAAGAGCAGAAAAACAAAGATTGCGTAAAAAATATATTGATAGTATTCGTTAAAGGAAGCGAAATTTGGAGAGGTGAACACATTGAAACTAAAACTAATGGTGCTTAGAAAATTGATAGACCGCAAAGGCAATAAAATAGACAATCGTACAATGTCTTGGGAAGATTGGAAGGATAAAGTTTTAGAGGAGGCAGGAGAGTTGTGTGAAGCTCTCTCCTCTGGAGATAAGAAAAAGATAATGGAAGAGGTACTGGACGTTATTCAAGTAGGTATAGGAATCTTGGCCAAGCTTTTTAGAGAGAATTTTGACATAGTTCAGGGATTTCACAGGCACAATAAAAAGTTGGTTGATAGGGGCTGTGAGGCTTGTGCAGAGGTTAATTTTAATGCGAGTAGGAAGTAGTTAAGAATTTAGACAGGAGGAATGAATATGTATAAGGATTTTAAAGAATTAAAAGGCAAAATATTAATAAAGATTCAGGTTAAGTCAGCAGATGAAATATTATTCCATTGTGATGATGGTAGTGTATACAAAATGTACCATGATCAAGATTGCTGCGAAAGTGTAACCATAGAGGATATATGCGGAGATATAAATGATTTAATTGGTTCTCCAATTATAGTGGCAGAAGAATCTACTAATTCAGATAACCCAAAAGATAAATATGATGAGAGCTTTACATGGACGTTTTATAAATTAGCAACAGTAAAAGGATATGTAACCATAAGGTGGTATGGAGAATCAAATGGTTACTATTCTGAATCGGTTGACTTTGAAAAAATAACTTAAAGAGTATTAAAGCAACGGAGGGGTGAAAAACATTCAAATTTGACAATTAAAAAGATATCTTCTGAAATTTATATGAATTAATAAAGGAAGGTGTTAACTATATGGCATCTAGAAAAGTAACGTTAGATGATTCGTGGAAAGAAATTAAAGAGTTGAGAGATAAGGGACTTACGTATGATGCAATAGGTAAAATTTATGGAGTGACTAGACAGTGTATACAACAAGGGCTCGCAAGAAGATATAAGAAGTATAAAAAGTTGTCTAATATTTTTCGAGGAGGAAAATTTATGATTAAGTATTCAGAAACACAAAAGGGAGATATTTTAAGGATAGTTGGAGCAGGTGCTCCAGGGTACGCTGAAAATGGAGAATTAGTAAAGGTTACAGAAACAGAACAAGATTCTGTAGTTGTTGAAAATAGAAATGGTGTAAAGGCTACTTTTATGTTTGATTGTGGAGCAGCAAGACTTGAACAAACACAATGGAAGAATAAATTTCCTTTACAATCAGGACTTTAAGGTAGATGGTAGCGAATAAGTTGAAAATAGTTTAATAAAGCTAATACCAGGGGTTTGTATGTCCCTGGTATGAGGAACTAATATGTTAAAGATAAACATTGAAAAGATAATTATTCAATGGATATACAAATAGTATATGTAAAGTTATAAGTTATTATACATGGAAATTTAATATAGATTAATCGAAATTTTAAGTAAAACCAAACACCGGGGATTATTCATCCCCGGCATGAGTATTAATAGATATAAAAATATCTCTAAATTAGAATAATTCTATAAAAATAGTATATACAAAATTGAATTTATTATACAGGGAATTTAATATAGATTAGTTGCAATTTCAAGCAGAATTAAACACCGGGGATTATCCATCCCCGGTATAATGAAAAAATGATGGCTATATTCAGGAGTAAATGCAAAATATAAAAATATTCATACGAAAGAGGTTTCGCATAAATAGGATATGTAAAATTAGGTTTATTATACTGGGAATAAATGAGAAATGTAACATAATCAGAAATAAGATTTTAGGGGAGGAATTAAATAATGGATGAAATAAAATTCATTGAGATGGAAGAGAAACTCCGAAATTATTTTAACAAAGATAAGAAGATTAATGTACTTAATAAGAAGTTAGAAGTTTTAAAAAGTCAGATAGATGTAATAGAGTACAAACTTAAGAATGTTGCAGTAGACCTCCCCGAAGAATCACGTTCAATGGTATATGAAGAAAGAGTCCAGACAAGTCCTACAGGTGAAAGTTATGCCGAGAGGACTTTGCTGCGTATAACGGATAAATTGATTAAGGAGCAGTCATGGAAGAGAGAACAGGTTGCAAATATAGAGGAAACTTTAAGGAATATGGAAGCAGATAATGCTGTTATTGAAGCTAATATTAAAGATTTAAGAATTGAGGACCAGGAGTTTTTGAAATATAAGTATAAGTACAAGAAAACAGATTTGCAGGTTGGAGTAAAATTTAATATGTCTCCAGGGGGAGTTACAAAGAGAAGGCATAGGTTGATTGAGAATATAGTTAACTGGGATATGTGGATTAGTGCCTAATTACTAAGTCGACATAGTTATTAAAATTTATAAAACAATTATTATATGTATAAGAATAAAAATAATTTACAATACTAATTTTATAAATATTTTTATGTTAGGAGGTTATATAAATGGGGAACACCACAAAAACGCCATTAGTTGCATCAGAAATATCAGGTATTTGGAACTCTTATATGGCTGGAAATCTAGTTGGACGCATAGTTAGATATTTTTCCAACAGAGTTGATGATGATGAAATTCGTGATATTTTACAGTATGCTCTAAATTTATTTAATCAGCGTATTGAAGTATTAACTAATTTATTTAATCAAGAGAAACTACCTTTACCAGAAGGTATTACAGACAGCGATATTGATGTAAATGCTCCACGTTTATTTTCTGACACTCTCTACTTGCAGTATATAGCATATGAGGCAAAATCAGCAGTGCGTAGCTATAGTGTGATTTTAGGTCATGTGACACGTCCTGATATTAGAGATTATTTCTCAAAATGCATTCAAGAAAGTACTGACGTCTATAACAGGGCGGCAGAACTGGGCTTATCAAAGGGTATTTTTATTAAAGCACCTCGGATAGAAGTACCTAAAAAAGTTGAATATATAAAAAGTAAAAGTTTTATTTTAGATAGTTTTGGAAAGAAGAGAGCTTTACTTGCAGATGAAATAACGGACATTGTTTCTATCACCAATGATACCGTGATAAGAAGAGCTTTACTAGTTGGTTTTAATCAAGTGTGTAAAGACAAAAAAGTTTGTAATTATATATCAAGAGTTATAAATCTTGCAACTAAACAAAATGATGGTTTTAATTCATTCTTAGTAGATGAAGTTATTCCAATTGGAAGCTCTTCGGATTCATATGTAACTGACTCAACAATTTCACCATTTTCAGAGAAACTTATGTTAAGTAAAGTTTCTCTAATGTATAGGTTAAAGATAGGTAGTATAGGGCTAGCATTGGCAAATATAATGAGAAGTGACTTGAAGGCTACATATAGAAAATATTTAGATGAAGCTATGGAGTATTCTAAAGATGGTGTAAATATCATGATTGATAATGAATGGTTTGAACAGCCCCCACAGGCAATAAACCATGAAAATTTGGTAGGAGTTTGATATAGGAAAATGTAGTAAATATAAATATTAGTATGGTATATTCAGATTACAATGAAATTTTATAAATTATAATGTCTGTATTGATACTAAGAACTAAATAATTTTTTAAATACTGTATTATTCAAAACTGAATTTTACAGTGTCTTTATACTTGTAAAACAGAAATATTAGGAATTATTCAGGAATTAAGGTGGAATTAAACAGGAATTAAAATGGAATTAGATTGGAATTAAAATATTGCAAAAATGTAGTATAATAGTTATAATGAGAATGTCAGGGATTATACTGATAGTAACTTATAATAAATCTTTCAATTTACTTATGCCTCTAGCCCCGAGGTTAAATAGGGCTGCCAATGCGGGAAACTGCAAATAAAAATTATACTATATGTTTATATGTCAGAGATAGGCACTGTTAAGGCAGTGTCTATTTTAATAGTGAATAAGAACGGATGTGTTAATCACACATCCATTTTAACGTTTGATATTAAGTTGTTCCTTTAAAGCAGCTTGGAGGACTTGAGAAAAATTAATCTTTTTTTCTTCAGCTATTTTATTTAGCCATGAAGGAATTGTTAAGGTTTTTTTAACTGCTTTGTTAGCCATTTCCTCACGTATCAAGGGCATATAAGCTTCTATGGGTACAACAAAACTTCCAAGCTGAGGTTTTATTTTTTCGGGTGGCGTTGGTGTGGGTAGTTTTTCGTTGTCATCCTCCATACCATACAAGTGAAGTTCTAGTGCTTCTTTCGCCATTACAAGAGCTTCAGTCAGGGTGTCGCCTTCAGTTATACATCCAGGTAAATCAGGGAATGTTATGCAGTACCCTCCATCCTCTGATGATTCAAATAAAGCAGGATATATATATTTATCCATTAAGTTAAGACCTCCTTTTATAATTTATTCTATATAAAATCTTACAAGAGGGCTTTATTTTAGCCCTGCTTGTTTGAGTATTGAGTTTAGGGTTCCTGGTTTAAGATCCTTATTGTGATTTGGAATTGTTACTTTACCAGGTATATTGGGATGAACTAATTGGATGTGTGAACCATTTTGGTGTTTTATTATCCATCCTTCATTTTTTAATAGTTTGAGTATTTGTTTTGGTTTCATCCCCTTCCTCCTTACAATTATATTATAACACGTATTTATTATACGTGTCAAGTAAAAAGATATAAATAATTGAAAAAATGGAATAAAAATTTAGTTTATAACATAAAAAAGGTGAGAGGTATGAAAATAAGGGAAATCCTGAAAGAAAAGCTTAACCAAGATAAAAAACTAAATAAAGATAAACCAAGGAGAGGCGAATACCTCTCCTTTTCTGATATTGAAAAATTGATGCGGCATGAGTGTTACAGGAGAGTTAAGGGTGCTGTTAGGAGGGTGAGGTAGTAATGGAAATAATACAGGGAATTATAGAAATAATTGACACTAGATGGATGAAGTGATATACTTATTAAGTTACGCAAACGTAATTACTTAGAAAATCGTGTGGAATAAAAGTTTCTGCATAATGAGGATGAAATCATGAATATGGTCTTTATGCTTGTGGTTGTAGGGCATGTAAAATATAAATGCAACTACCATTAAATTTTTAGATATCTATTAATTTAGATATCTATATTTTTATATAGAAATAAATCTTATAAATTAATACATCCTATTATATGGTAAGAGGTGATTTACTTGGGACGTAGAAATAATAAAGGGAAGAATAAAGAATTAACTGATTTTAGTTATTTACTTAATAAAGATGAAAAGAAGAATGATAATAATAAAATAGAAAAGGGCGATAAAAAGGACGATTAATTTCGTTCTTTTCTTATGTCCAAAACAAAACGAATAGGCAGGTGGTGACAATGTAGAGATGCCGAGACAGAGAAGCCCGAACCGGGATAAAGCTAAACAAATGTACTTAGAATCGGGTAAAACACTATTATGTAAGGATATAGCAAAGGTTTTAAATGTTTCCGAAAGTCAGGTTAGAAATTGGAAAGCTCAGGATAATTGGGACAATAAAAATAAAGTTGCGCAATCAAACGGGAATAGTTGCGCAACTAAACGAAAAAAAGGCGGCCAACCACAAAATAAGAATTCAAAAGGTCATGTGAGCAGCGTACCAAAAGGAAACAAAAACGCTGAATCCCATGGCTTTTTTTCTAAGATTTTTCCGCCTGAAACAATGGAGGTGGTGAAAGATATTATGATTAAAGATCCTTTGGATATGCTCTGGGAAAATATAATAATTCAGTATACGGCCATAGCAAGGTCCCAGAGAATTATGGATGTTAAGAGTAAAGAAGAAATGATTAAGGAGCTTAAAAAGTCTAAGATTAAAACCAAGGATAGAAGCACACAGAAAACCTCTAGTAATGAATCAGAGAAAGAATTAGAATATGAGTTCCAATTTGCATGGGACAGGCAAGCTACATTCCTTAAAGCTCAATCAAGGGCAATGTCAGAATTAAGGAGCCTTATCAAGCAGCATGATGAGATGGTTCATAACAATCCAGATATGGCAACAGAAGAACAAAGGCTGAGGGTGGAAAAACTTAGGGTTGAGATTGAGAAGGTTAAAAATCCTGACGATAACAAGCCTATAGAAATAATGATAAAAAGAAAAAGTGATGAATAATGCTTATAGAAAAAGAAGTAAATCCTAGCTTTGAAGATTTTATTTTCAACTGGGATTATAAATTCTATTTTTTAGTTGGTGGTTATGGATCATCAAAGAGTTATCATGTGGCATTGAAATTAATACTTAAATTGCTCCAGGAGAAAAGAACTGCACTCGTGGTTAGAGAAGTATTTGATACTATAAGGGATAGCTGCTATTCACTTTTAGAGGAAATAGTAATAGACATGGGACTTGACACTAGAATTAAATTTACAGCTTCACCAATGCAGGTTAGGTTTCCTAATGGCTCCAAAATAATATTTAAAGGTATGGATAAACCTTCAAAGCTAAAGTCTATAAACAATGTTTCTATAGTGTGGATTGAGGAATGTTCAGAGGTTAAATATGAGGGATTCAAAGAACTTTTAGGACGTTTAAGACATCCAAGACTGCCACTGCATATGATACTTTCAACTAACCCTGTATCGAAAGATAACTGGGCATACAAGCACTTCTTTAAAAATGAGAAGAAAAAAATATTCATACTGGATGACGAGGAACTCTACAAAAAAAGAATAGTTGTAAGAAATAATACCTATTATCATCACTCATTGGCAGATGATAATTTATTTTTGCCTAAAAGTTATATAGAGCAGCTAGAAGAATTAAAAACTTATGATATTGATTTATATAGGATAGCCAGAAAAGGTAGATTCGGTATAAATGGTAGGAGGGTACTTCCTCAATTTGAAGTTAGGCCACACTATGAAGTGCTTCAAGCTATAGGAAATATAAAAGATCCGATTAAAAGAGTTGGTTTTGATTTTGGGTTTGAAGATTCCTATAATGCTTTGTTAAGGTTAGCTGTAGACGATAATGAAAAGATACTTTATATCTATTGGGAGTATTACAAGAATCAGATGACAGATGATAGAACTGCCATTGAAATAGTTGAATTTAAAAGTACTCAAGAACTTATTCGTGCTGATGGTGCAGAACCTAAAACAATCAAGTATTTCAATCAGCAAGGGTTCAACATTAGAAGAGCTAAAAAGTTTCCAGGGTCAAGGCTGCAGAATACCAAGAAGGTTAAAAGATTCAAGAAAATAGTATGTTCTAGCAATTGTACTAATACCGTAGATGAATTAAAGGATTTGACATATGCTATAGATAAAAATGGTGAAATTATAGAAGATGAATTTAATATAGATCCTCATACATTTAGTGCTATATGGTATGGATTAGATGGTTATGAAGTTGCTGATATTAAAGAACAAAAATATGCAGATAGTGTTTATAACAAGGGCAGAGGGCTTAAAAGTAATATTTATCATAGAAGGAAAGGAGGCACTGTATTTTAATGAATATAAAACAGCAACTATTAAAACTTACAGATTCACAATTAAAAGAAAGAAAGCAAGCTAAAAATGATTACTTTTATTATAAAGGGAAATGTCAGGATGAGCAAAGGGCAATAAGTGATCCGGATACCATTGGACAGTCTTGGACAGTTAGTGATAATTTAGATTATGTACCTGCACAGGATATAAGAAATAAAGTAGGACCACTTCTACGTAAACAAGCTAGATTTATGTTTAGTGTTCCTCCTGATATTTTGTTCAAACCTTATGATGCAAAGGATAAAGATGAATGTGAGGCATTAAGGCAGTTTGTAGATAAGATACTCACAGACAATGGCTTTTGGAGTGATACTCTAAAGGCTTTTTTAGATTGTACTGTAAGGAGAAGAGTGCTCTTGAGAATTGAAGCCAATCCAGAGCAGCCTATAAATATTTTTTATAACTCTATTAATGATTTTACTTATAGAACTACCTCAAGCAATTATAAAAAGTTGCAGGAAATTATTCTTGTGGTTCAAGAACCTGATACAGCAGATTTAGAACAGGATAAGCAAGTATGGTACAGACATACGTATACTTTGCAGAAAATTACTTGTACTCATAAAATAGAGAT
Organism: Clostridium kluyveri; assembly: GCF_001902295.1. NCBI lineage: Bacteria > Bacillati > Bacillota > Clostridia > Eubacteriales > Clostridiaceae > Clostridium > Clostridium kluyveri. The sequence goes on from NZ_CP018336.1 coordinate 30,743, forward strand.
ATTTACTGGTGGAAATTTTGATAAACCTATTTCTACAGAAACAATAGATACAAAGTTGGATAAGTTACCTGCATGGGTAATATTAAATGATGCAATGCTTGGAGAAATACATGGACAAAGTGATGTAACAGGACTTAGAGATGCACAGAATAGTTATAATAGGAAAGTTTCTGATTATGCAGATGCACTTAGGTTTAACATGTTCGGTGAGAGGGTAATCATAGATGCTGATGAAGATAGTGTAAATAATTGCAAGGTGGCTCCAGGTGCAATAATACCTTTAAAAAGTATAGATGAGCATACAGCAGATGCAAAAAGGCTTGAAAGTTCTTTTACCTCTGCGGAACCTGCAGAAAAGTTTCTTGATAGAGCCGAAAAGGATATGTATGAGATGCTGGATATGCCAAGACAGGAAGAACTTAAGAAGGTACCCTCTGCTAAGGCATTAAAGTATCTCTACAATGATTTAATAGCAAGGTGTAACGAGAAGTGGAATACATGGGAACCCGTGATTAAAGAACTAATCAGATTAATTATTGAATGTTGCAGTAAGTTCAATTGTTATAGAGAGTGGGATCATAAATGGGATGATTTACAATTTAATATTGTATTTAATCATAACTATCCTATTCCAGAAGATATAGACGACAAGAAAGATTTAGCTATGCAGGAAGTTCAGAATAATGTAAGAAGCCATAAATCTTATATCAAAGATTTCTCCAATATAGAGGATGTAGATGGTGAAATGGATGAAATAATTAAGGATATAGCTAATATAACTGCAGCTGAAAATGAGCAAATGGTTCCTGCTGATAATAATACAGAATAGGTGATTTCATTGAATGAATATCAAAGATTAGTTGATGATGCTCGAAAAAAACAGGCTAAAATTAACTTAGAACAATACAAGCAAATAAGAGATACATATAAAGATGTTGCTAAAAGTCTTCAGGTTAAAGCTAATAAGGCTAAGAAGGGCAGTCTGACAGAAAGATGGGCAAAAGATTACAAGAAGGCTGTCAAGGCACAAGTTAAAGAAATGAATGCGGTTATTGAAACTATAATATCTGGAAATATAAAAAAGAGTGCCGAAAATGCCACTGCCATACAATTGGATTTCTTTGACCAGATTAATATGAAATATGGTTTAGGCATGAGTACAAGCTTTAAAAACATGTTTTCTAATGTTCCAAATGATGTATTGCAGGAACTTGTTTCAGGGAACTTTTATAAGGATGGCAAGGGATTAAGTAAAAGAATATGGTTTAATGGCAATAAAGTAGATGGAGACATAGATAGAATAATTCAAAAAGGTATAGCAGAAAAGAAGAGCGCATACGAATTAGCACAGGATCTTCAGGACTATGTAAATCCAGATGCAAAAAAAGATTGGAGCTGGAAGAAGGTTTATCCCGGAACTGCCAAAACAATAGATTATAACGCTCAAAGGCTTGCAAGGACTTCAATAAGCCATGCCTACACATTGTCTATGCTTAGAAGCTGTGAGAGAAATCCTTTCATAACAAAAGTAAGATGGCATAGTGTATTTGCACCGGGTAGAACATGTCCTTTATGTAAAGAAAGAGATGGCAACGAATATTTACTTAAAGATTGCCCAATGGATCATCCAAACGGAATGTGCTATCAGGAGCCTATTTTAAATGACAGCTTAGAGGATATTGGTACAAGGTTGAACAAATGGGTAAATGGTGACAATGATCCAACGTTAGATAAATGGTATAACAAATATGGTGATTATTTTAGTGGAGAGAGTGATTTATTAAGAAATATTAATAAAAACAATACCGAATATAATCAAAATAATGGTATAATAAGTAATAAGAAATGGTTAGAATCAAATTTTTCTAGCGAAAAGAAATTCAATAAACATATAGAAAAACATTTGGATGAATATGGTGATATTACAAAAGATGAATATTTAGATATTGCCAGAGAACTGTTAGCAGCACCATTAAGCGAAGACGTGGAAGGCTTTGCCGGTGAAGCAGGATTTTTATTTAAATACAGAAATAGTACAAATGATTTTGCGATGGGTCGAACGGATAGAAAAATATCAACTTTGTTTAAACCCAAAGATGGTTATGAATATTGGATAGACCAGATAAAAAAATATAAGAAATAAGGAGGAAAATTATGAAGTGTCCTGTATGCGGTGAAGAAGTAGACTATTTTGATATTTGTGATAACTGTGGATGGCAAAATAGTGGCTCTAAAGAAAAAGAATCAGATTTGCGTGGACCCAATAAAATGACATTAGAGGAAGCAAGAATAGCTTATAAAAATGATAAAAAAGTAAATTAGAAGTATTTACTAGATAAAATGGTAAGTACTTTCTGCTTTTGGAGGTTAGCATGAAAAATAATTTTGTAAGTACTCAAATAGATTGCAATTCTTGCGGAAAATCATTTAAAATTCAAAAGCTCAAAACCAAGTGGATAGATGACAATGTACAAAGGATTTATTTTATTTGTCCGTACTGCAAAAATGAATATACTTCTTTTTACAAAGACAAAAGGATAAGAAAAAATCTAAAAGAAATAGAAGAGCTGCAGAAGAAATATGATGAGATAGTTAAGGAAAATAAAGAAATAATGCAGGAGCTTAGAGAAAAATATGATTAGAGGTGTTGAGCGTGAAAGACTATTTAATCTGGCTCAAAAGTGGCGAAACTATATCTGGAACAGCTGATGAAGATACTATAAAATGGTTGCAGAAGAGATTTGAGGATCGTGAGTATGAGTTAGAAAAAATTATTTCATTTGATGATGAAGATGGCACTGTAGCTTTAGATGTTGATAGAATTGAAGCTATTACTATTAATAAATGTTATGAAAATAAACAAGTAGGATTTAAGTCTTAGAAATAGGGCTTTTTATTATGTCTAAATTTAGGGAGGGTTAAAGTGTGGCTGATTTATCTGTAAAAGTAGACATTAGGGGAGCTGATGCTTTTAGTGGATTTATAAATATTTTGAAAGGAGTTGTGGAGGATAAAAGAGTTCCTGATGAAGTAAAACAGGAAATTACGGACAAAATTAATATCTTAATAAATAAAAACGAGGAGGAACAGTAAATGCCAAAGTTAAGTGAAATATTAGGAGATTCATTTACACAAATACCAGAAGATCTCCAGAAAAAATACAAAGACATAGATCTGGTAGATAGTTCTGATTATATTTCTAAGGAGACATATAATCAAACGAAAAAGGAACGTGATGATTATAAAAAAGGTGTATCTGATAGAGACAAGCAAATAGAAGACTTGAAGCCACTTGCTAAGGATAATGAGAATCTAAAGACTAAGCTTTCTGATTTACAAACTAAGAATAAAGAGGATTTGGAAAAGCAAGAAGCTGAATATAAGAAGCAGATGTTTAATATTGCTCTTGATGCTAAATTAGCTACTGCAGGAGCTAAAAATCCTAAAGTTTTAAAGGGACTATTGGATTTAGACAAATTAACTCTTGAGGATAATGGTAACTTTATCGGACTTAAAGAACAGGTTGAAGCAGTAAAAGAATCTGATGGATATTTATTTGATGAAAATAATAATCAGAATAATCCAGGTGGTACTGGTAATATAGGGAATCCTGGTTCTTTTGGTGGAGGAACTGATGCCAATAAAACTAAAAGCTTAGGCGAAAGATTGGCTGCAGAAAAAGTAGAAGCTGCTAAGTCAAGTGAAAATTTGGACAGTTTTTTCTTAAAATAATGAGGAGGTCTATAAATAATGAGACAAAGTACAAGAACGATAAGTGTAGGACAAAAAGATATAAGAGAAATAGCAGGGGATCATTTTGTAAATATAAATATAAAAGTTGCAAAAACAGATATTACTGCAAAGCTAGTTGATGGAGTGTTACTTGCAGGAACCTTAGTAGATAAGGATGGAAAACCTGCAAATGGCACAACATCTTTTGGGATACTTTTTGAAGATATTGACTTTAATAATTCTATGGGTACAGAAATACTTCCAGTTATGATACATGGTTTTGTCAATAAGGGAAAAATTGAAGAGTATTCAGGTGATACTGTTTCAACTGAAGCTATAGCAGCTTTAAATATGATTAAATTTCTATAATATATTAGGGAGGCAATGATAATGGATTTAAAAGACTTTATAAATTCTAAAGAAATAGCATTATATATTAAGAACTTACCACCACAAACAAGTATAGACCAGGCCTTATTTCCGGTTACAAAACAATTAAGTACAGAAATAGAGATAGCAAAGGGAGCGAAGCAAAAACCTGTAGCTTTAAGGTTATCTACTTTTGATACAGCTGTAAAAGTAAGGGCTTTAAAGGCAGATGTATCTGTTGAAAAGAAAGAAATGCCGTTTTTTAAGGAAGCTATAGGGATAAAAGAAAAAGATAGAAGAGATTTAATAATTGCACAAAATAGTAATAATCAAAACTTGGTTGAATTCATAACTAAAACTGTATTTGAAAACTATGCGACTTTAGTAGCAGGCGCAGATGTCCAGGCAACCCGAATGAGAGCTCAGGCTATGCAAAAAGGTGAGATAAATATAACAACAGATGATGGAGATATCGTAGTTGACTATATTATACCAGCCGAACATAAAGAGGTATTAACTGGCACTTCAATATGGAGTGATCCTTCATCTGATATAGTTGGGGATATAAGTAGATGGCAGAAGGTATTTACTGATGAAGGTTTAGAGAAGCCTAGTAGAATTTTACTAACACAAAAAACATTCAATTATATTACACAAAATACTGCTATAACGAACGATCTTAAATCAAGGGTTTTAGGAGAAGTAATATTAACTGATTCAGACTATGTTTCTTTCTTAAATAAAAAGTTGGGATTACAAATAGCTATTTTGAATGGTACTTATGTGAATGAAGAAGGGGTAACCATGAATTTCTATGAAGATAATTTGGTTACTCTTATACCTGCTGGCACTTTAGGGAAAACTCTTTATGCTGTTACTCCAGAGGAATTTGATAAAGAGTATGGATCTGGTAAAATTGATACACAGGTAATTAAAACTGGAATAGCAATAACTACTATGGTTAAAGAAGATCCTGTTGAAGTGGACACTAAGATATCACAAATTGTTTGCCCATCTTTTGATAGAGCAGGGGAATGTTTTTTTGCAACAGTAGCATAGAGAAAATTAAAATCTCTATGCTTAATTATTTTAAAGAAAGGATTGATATAAATGGCTAAGAAAACAACAGCTGAAGAGGAGAGAAATGTAAAAGTTAAGGCAAAAGTGAACTTAAAATATGATAGTGATGTAGTAAAAATTGGGCAAGAACTAGATATAAGGCAGTCTGATTTAGAAGAATTACAGAATAAAGGATATATAAGCTATACTCCACCAGTTCAACTGGAACAGGATGACCAGACCCCTCCAGCCAATAATTAAGTAGGTGAAAATCATGGCTAGTGATTTAGAAATTTTAAAATTTAACCTCCAAGAGAAAGAATATCCCTATTTTGATGATGGAGATCTCCAGCTTTTGTTAGATAAAAATAACGGAGATATTCAAGCTGCAAGTTATGAAGGCTGTCTAAAAAAGGCTGCTGCAGATGATAAATTAGAAATATCAGGTATAAAGTTGAGTTCTAATAGAGAATACTGGCTTACACTTGCAAAGCAGTTCAGGCCTCAAGGTAAATATATTACAAGCATGAATAGAGCTGATGGACAATGAAATGGGATGAAAATAGAAAACAAAAAATAAGAAATCAGCTTGTAAAAAGGATAACCCCTTTCATGAAAGAAGTAACAATTCTCAGGGAAGGAAAAAATATATTCGGAGAATATGAAAAGGATCAATATGTATGTAAAGTGAAAGGTTATTATCACATAGGAAGTACCTCTAATATAGTTAATAATAGTACGGAAGCTGCTAATCTGAATAGGAATTATCAGGATAGATTTCTAATGATAGTAGATGATGAAGTCAAGAAAATAAAAGAGCATGATTATTTTAAACTTGATTATGTTACGTATGAAATAATTGACAAAGGAAATATTCAAGATATTGTCTGGGATATGTACTTAAAAAGGAAGGAATGAGGGCTGTGGATGGCTTTAAATTTGATGCCACTGACTTTTTAAAGAAAATTGCCAGTGGAAGTGGTGGAGTAAATGGAAAAATGAAAGCAGCAGTTGGGGTATACTGCCATAGTACTGGTAAAAAGATGGAAAGCTATGCTAAAAATAATGCCCCATGGAATAATAGAACAGGAAATGCTAGGCAAACTATAAAAGGTGACTTTAAGTGGGAAAATGAAAGTAAATGTGCTGCCTATGTAGCCGGGAACATGGATTACTCTCCATATCTTGAATTAGCACATGCCAAGGGTAAAAGTACAGACAATGAAGTCGGTATGGAAGTAGCTCCTTCTTTTGAACAGCTAGAATTAGGAAGAGAGGGCAAGTATGCAATACTCAGGCCAACTGTCAGAAAGCTTACTCCAGAATTTGTAACAGGTATGGCTAATTTATTAGAAAAGTAGGTGTTTGAATGGCAGAAGCAAATTTTAGATATGCAATTCCAGGAGATGCACTTGAAAATTATATAGATGGATTGTATGAACCACGTACCGTATGGGAGCGTGTTTTTTTATGTTTGAAAAGTAAAGGTGTAGATGTATATTCCCCAGGACAACATCAAGGGAAATGTACATCTCCTTATGTTGTTGTAAAAAATACTGGAACGATAGGATTTCAAGGCAGCAATCAAATAGGGTCACAGAGTTTAGATATTATGGTATATTGCCCTACAACAAATTATTCAAATTTAGAGCCTTTTACAACACAGATTCAAGATTTTCTAAGAGAACTGAAAGAATATATAAGACCTACAGGTAATATAACTTCTGTAGTTTTAGACAATGCAGTAAATGGATACACACAAGCCTTGGAATATCAAACATTCCAGAGATTAAGGAGGTAAAATAGAATGTCAGATGTAACAACTTCTACAGAAAGTATGCCTATTGCTAATATTGCACTAGGAGAAATTATAAATGAAATTACAGGCGAATCCTTTGTCTTTGATACAGCTGAAAAAGCAGATATTAAACCGGATTTAAGCAAAGGGAAAGAAGATATACTTAGAGTTAAAAACAGAATAATCGCCATAAACAGAACAGATGACATATGCATAGGCTATAATATTAAACTTACAGATAATACATTTTCTCCTGAAACTATGGTATTAGTAGATGGAGGTACCACAACTTCAACAGGATATGAGGGTGCAGAGGTAGGTAAAGCAGTAAAAAAGATTCCGTATACCTTAAATTTATACAGTGAAGAGAAGGACTATGACTCTTCAACAGTTCGCTATGTAAAATTTAGCTTTAGACACAATAAGGGGACACCTGTAGAATTTAAGTTTGAAGATGGAAAGTTTTATGTGCCTGAATTTGAATCTACCAGCAGACCTAAAAAGGGTGAAAAACCTGTATATATTGAATATGTAGATACTCTGCCTAACGGCGAAACAAGCACTGGTGGAGGTTCTGGAGCAACGGTACCTAGTCCGCCAACACCTACATCACCGGATTCAAGCACAGATACTCCGGGGGTAACAGTAAGTTCTGATTGTAGAGTAACATGGATATTCCCAGAAGCTGTACTTGACGCAGATGTAACATCCGCTAACTTTAAAGTCACTAAAAAGTCGGATGGAACAGCTGTGTCTGGCAACGTAACTATGGATACAACCAAAAAAATAATAACTTTTGTACCTACTTCGATAGCAGCAGGTGTGACGTATGAAGCTATTGCAGAATCAGTAAGGAGAGCAGATGGCAGTGGGAATACTACAGCAGTAACAGTTGAATTTAGTACGATATAAGGAGGGTTAAAATGAGTGAATTGATAGTAACGAATATTGAGGAGCTAAAGAAGAATGCTACTCAAATAATTCAGATAGAAGATTTTTCAGGTGAAGGCACTATAAATGTTAGAGTTAAAAGATTATCTATATTGGGGCTTTGTCGAAAGGGGCAAATACCTAATCAGCTTTTAGGAACAATCAAAGGATTATTCTATGGAGGATCTAGAAATTTGCCTAGTATGGATTTAAAAGAAATGGGAGGGCTATTTGATATAATTTCTGAAAATGTCTTAGTTGAACCAACCATGAAACAGTTAGAAGAAGCAGATATACAACTTACAGATACTCAAAAAATGCAGTTGTGGGCATATAGCCAGCAGGGGGTGGAGGGGCTAAAATCCTTTCGTAAAATCGCGGAGGATAGTCTCAGTAATATCAATGGCAAGAATGTACAAACTAAGGCCAAGCCAAATTTTAAACATAGAAAATAGCTATGATGCCTTTTGTTTTGATGAAGCATGTGACTATATTCTATATGAATTGTCTAAAGAAAAACCTGAGACTCCTAAATGGGAAGATGAAAAACAGAAAGAAAAGAAATCCATGGAGGGTAATAAATCAACAATAGAATGGATGATGGCTCATAATAAACCTCTTTGATTAATTAAATATGGACAAAATATGAATAATATTGCTATAATATAGTAAATTGTTACAACACAGGATGGAATTAGTTTTCGGGAGGAGATTACCATAATTAAGTGGATATTTTATTGTGCAGGAATTATGTTTTTAAGTATGGCTCTAATATCTGTTTTAGCCAAACCAATAGTTTTTAGGGAAAAATGGCAGGGTGGCGTAGGATATGGGCTGCCTTCGGCTTTGTATTTGTTGTTGTTCTTTCTAATGTTTTTTTCAGAGTACGATATTGTACAAACTACTAAGGCTAGTAGCAACAATGGAGTGTCTCAGGTATCTGCGCAAGGTCCTGTTACAGCAGTTGAACCAAAGAGTGTTACCAAATCTGTATTTCAGGAAATTCCCATTAAGGAAGTAGAAAAACTACCAATTCAAGAAATTTCAGCTACTTCAAGTACAGGTAATAGTAATAACGCACAATATGTAGATGCAAGTGGAAATGGACTTATAAAAGGCAATACCAGCAAAACCACTGGTGAGAAGATATACCATATTCCAGGTTCAACTTATTACGACAGTACAAAAATAGAAGATACAGAAGTATGGTTTAAGACTGTAGAAGAGGCAGAGACAGCTGGGTATAGAGCACCCAAAAGATAGAAAATTAAAAAAGTATATCTAGGCACTTGCTAAGTAAAAGTTAGTAGGTGCTTTTGTTATGTCTAAAAAGGGAGGTGAGAGTTTGGCAATAGATGCAGGAACCGTAGTTGCTTTTATGGAATTAGATACCTCTCGATTTACAAGTGGACTAAGCAGTGCAGGACAACAAATGAAACAATTTATGGATTCCAGCAACTCCGCAGAAACAAGAATGCAAAGTTTAGGCGGAGCAATGCAAAGTACGGGTAGCGTTGCAACTGCGGCTGTGACACTGCCTTTAGTTGGAATAGGTGCAGCTGCAGTAAAAACATCTATGGATTTTGGCGCTCAAATGTCGTCTGTACAAGCCATAAGTGGCGCAACAGGAAATGAATTCAATAAATTAAGAGAACAGGCTATAGAACTTGGAGCTGATACAGCATTTAGTGCTACAGAAGCTGCTGAAGGACAAGAAAATTTAGCTTCTGCTGGATTTAAAACTAGTGAAATACTGGAAGCTATGCCTGGAATGTTGGATTTGGCTGCAGCAGGAAACGTTGATATAGCAACTGCATCCGATATAGCAGGAAGTTCTCTTAGGGGTTTTGGGCTGGAGGCAAGTCAAGCTACACATGTTGCGGATGTATTGGCGAAAGCCGCAGCAGACACTAATGCAGGTATAACCGATACAGGAGAAGCTATGAAGTATATAGCTCCAGTAGCTAATGCATTAGGAATTTCTTTTGAAGATACTACTGCAGCTATAGGATTATTGAGTAATGCTGGAATAAAAGGCTCGCAAGCAGGAACTACACTTAGAAGTGCTTTGACTAATTTGGCAAGCCCTACTGATGCAGCAGCACAGCTTATGGAACAATTGGGAATGAATTTCTTTGATGCCCAGGGGAAAATGTTGCCACTTGGACAGGTGCTTCAAATTTTGAAGGATAAAACTTCTGGACTCACACAGCAACAAAAAGCTAGTGCTATGCAAACTCTTTTCGGTAGAATTTTGCCGACCAAAGTTGAAAAACTTTGTGCTTAAAATCGGGAAAATCGGTGAAGACTAAGTATAAAAAGTATAGTTTATATATAATGTTAATATGGTATAATAATAAATAGGATAGATAAGGAAGTCATGAGCCTTGTCGAAAGGGTGTTTTCCCAAGCACCTTTCCTGTTAGTAAAATTTGATATTTGGGAGAATAAAAACCTATGGGAGGGTTATTTGTTATGCCTAGAAAAAGAACAATAGAAGAATTAAAACAAAAAATAAAAGAAACAACTCATTGCGAACTATTGTCTACAAAATATGTTAATAGGAAAACTAAAATGAAATTTAGATGCGAATGTGGAAATAAGTTTGAGAATACTTTAATGGCAATGGAAGCAAGAAATAAGCAATATTGCAATGAATGTTCTAATAAATTAATGCATGACAAATTTGTGAAAACACAAGAAGAGTTTGAAAAAGAACTTTGTAAAGTTTTGGGAGAGGAATATGTTGCATTAACACCTTATAAGAACATAAACTCCAAAATTACTGTTAAGCATTTGGAATGTGATTATACTTGGAATGTAAGACCATCATCAATATTACATCAACATTGTAAATGCCCTAAATGTTATGGCAATAACATGAAAAAAACTACTAGGCAATTCAAACTGGAAGTTTATAATTTAGTGGGTGATGAATTTTATGTTTTAGGAGAATATAAGAGCGCTAAAATTCCAATATTAATAAAACATAATGTGTGTGGAAACGCATGGGAAGTCGAACCTACAAATTTTTTAACCAATAAAGCTTGTGTGTTTTGCTCGCCAAGAAGTAAAGGCGAAGATAAAATCGCTAACATATTAAATGATAAGCACATACTATATGAAAGGGAAAAAAGATTTAATGATTGTATCGGCAAAAGAAAACTCCCATTTGATTTTTATTTGCCGGATTATAATATTGTAATCGAATATGATGGCATACAACATTTTAAGCCAAGCTTTAATAAAAAGGAATTTAAAAATATAAAGATAAATGATGAGACTAAAAATAATTATTGTAAAGATAATAATATTAAACTTCTAAGAATACCATATTGGGAGTTTAATAATATAGAAACTATACTTGAAAGTGCTTTAAATTAGCACTTTTTTATATTTTTATATATGTTAATACCGAGAGGGCAATATATCAAATTGCCTTTGTAACGCATAGGGATTGAGCGATATGAGAGCAAAAATATCCCCACGAGTCTCGATTACCTTAACGATTAAAGACGAAGGTAAAAATATATGCTGAACTATATGGAAACATATAGAGCTATAGGATAAAAAGCTTATAGGGTAACAAATTGAAAGAAGCTATGTCTGGTATGCTTGCTCTGGTAGACCAAGGACCAGAAAAATTTAATGAACTTGAAAAAGGGCTTAAAAATTGTGATGGTGCTGGAAAGGAAATGGCTAGTACCATGCAAGACAATTTAAAAGGTGCTATTGAAGGTATGAAAGGCTCTATAGAAACTATGGGTATAAGAATAGGAGATGTTTTGGCACCTGGAATAAGAAAAGCTGCGGATTTTATAGGTAAGTTGGCTGATGGATTTTCTAATTTACCTAGGCCTATTCAGACATTTATTGTCTATCTCGGGCTTGCAGCAGCAGCTTTCGGACCAGTTATGATCATATTTGGTAAGATTATAACATCAACAGCAACTGTAGTTGGTGCATTAGGGAAGATAGGAACTGCAGTAAGGAGTTTAGGCACAATATTTAGTGGGTTGCGAACAGCCGCAAGTGCATTTACAGTATTACCAGGGCTAATCAGTCCACCTGTACTAATTACGGTTGGGATAATAGCAGGACTTGCCTTTGTAGTATATGAAGTAATAAAACATTGGGATTCATTCAAAAAGTATGCAACAGGGTTTGGAAATGCTATAAAAAGTATATTTAAAGCTGTAGGAGAGTTTATTGGTGCTGCAGTTAAAGGTTGGGGGTTAATTTTTGAAGGATTCAGTAAACTCCTTAAAGCGTCGGTAGAAGGCTGGATAATATTATTTAAAGGTTTTGGCGAATTTATTAAAGCAGCAGTGGAAGGCTGGAAACTAATATTTTCTGGACTAGGAAATGCCATGAAAGCTATAGGTAAATTTATTTTCGAAGGGTTATTCGAGGGTATAAGTAGTATGGCAGGAAAGATAAAAGATAAAGTTGCTTCTATAGCAGAATCTATAAAAGATACATTTAAAGCAGCTCTAGGTATACATTCTCCTTCAACTGCCTTCGAAGAATATGCAACAAATACAGGACAGGGTTATATAAATGGTTGGGATAAAATAAAGAATCCAATAAAACAAAAAATGTTGGGTTTAGCCAATGGAATTAAAAGTTTATGGAACACAAAACCAGATTTTTCAAGTTTAGGTGATATTGCACTAAGTGGTGCTTACAATGGTTCTTCAAGAGAAACTTTAAACAGAATAAATAATCTTAGTACAAGCAAAATACTTGACTTCAACCCTAAGTTTACTCTCTATGTTACTGTGGCTGATACTGGAGAGAAAGGTACGCAAAAGCTTGTTGGCGAAGTTAAAACTATGTCGGGGAATGCACTTAAGGATGCAATGACACAATTATTCATGAATGATGTTATAAGGGACTAGGAGGTGGTTTAATTGGCTGATATATCAAGATTAGATACTTTTGATGTAGAACTTCAATATAATGGTGGAACCAATACCGGAGGTGTTATAACCAATTACAAGCCACCTCGTCCTGCTTATTTTAGAAAGGCAGTTAGAACTATATCGGGATACAGCCAATTCCAGGACAATGTGAAGAGCGATTGTATCGTGGAATTTACTGTAGTTTTTCAGATTAAAGGAGAAACAGATGCAGAGACCCAGGCGAATGCCCAGAAGTATTTAGAATTTGTTAGTAGGTACACAGAAAGATTTATACTAATAAATGAATTTGGCATACCATATAAAGGGTATTTCCAGAATAAATATGACTTAGATACTTCAATTGAGGGAGATGTATATGGTATAGCTATTGAAATGCTCTGTAACCACGATGTTTCTGGATGGGTGAGTGACGATAATGGACTTTAGTATAGTTGTGTATAGGAAAAAAGGTTATGTGAGCTATGGTACGGAGGATGCCGATAAACTTACCATTAAAAATAGCCTTGTAAATATAAAAACCAATAGGAGTAAAGATACTCAAGTCACAGAAGCAACAATTGTTGCAGAATATGAAAAGCTACCTTTAGCAGCTTACCAAGGAGGAAATACAGGAATAATTGATAATTTTGCTCGTATCGAAACTTATTTTGATGCAACAATCCAGTTTACAGGGGTTATAAAGAAATATGAGTATAATGAAACCGACAAGACTATAACTCTAACCTGCCATGATATGTATTATAGGCTTTTAAATGCTACTAATGAAGATATAGTTTATGTCGATACAACTGCGGTAAATGTAATTGCTGATTTAGTAAGTAGGGCAGGGTTAAGCTTTCATTATGCTGGTGGAGATAATTACAGTATTTCCAATCTAAAAATAGTAGAAGGAACAGTGTATGCAGATGTTATACAGAGTCTTTTAGAAACAATGCACGCAAGCATTAGATGTAATAAGAGTGGAATCATTGTACTTGATGAACAATATCCCGATTATATAGAAGGTGGTGGAGATGCTAACCACTTTGATTGGACTTATAAAGATAATACAAATAACGCTTCTGACATTGCGGGTAGAGATGCTTCTTTGATGCGAAATATATTAAAGATAACTTGTGACATAAAATCTGGAGACAAAACTCAAACCGTATATGATAAATTTGAAGATCCTTCAATGACTGAGTACCTTAATGGTGAGAAATGGTATGAAACTTTGGATAACGCACTTGCCAATACACAAGAAAAAAGAAAAGCTGTGGCAGGGTGGAAATATCTTGAGTATTGGAGAAAAAGTACGCCATTAAACATATTGCCAACTGCAGGTAATAAAGATGTTAATATAGGTCAAGTAGTTAAGTTATTAAGAGATAATACTAATCCAGGGTACTATTTAGTAGTTGGCGTAGATACAGAAGTAAGTGCGGATGGTTATGCAGATACTCTACAATTAGAAGGTATGAGGGATAAAAATACAATATATGAAATACCGGTGTTATTAGCTTCTGGTGTCATAAAGGAGGCAAGTTAATATGTCTAATAAAGGATTTAAAAACGTAAGAGAACCTATAGTTTACGTTTTAAATCAGGAGCTTAGGAAAAGAGATCTTAAGAATAGAGTATCGATAGACACAGGAGAGGAATCATATGACGGAGAATTGGTGGAATACCCGATTAAATTAACAAGAGATTCTGCCACTAAAAAAGTAGTTAAATGTATATATGGAACAGGAGCAGAGCAATGGTCAGAAGAACTTATAAGAAATACAGAAGGGAAAGTATACCAAATAAAAACAACTTACCCTGATAGCAGTACTAAGACAGTTCAAATTAATAAAGGTTCTGATAACTTAGTTGATAACGTAGATTATGTTTAGGGAGTGATTGAGTTGAGTTTGCCTTCATATGTCATAAACTTTGACGAACTAGCAGATGCGATAAGCAATTATCTTGAAAATGGCGTAAACGTAGATATTGGAAGCATAGTAGTACCAACGGACCAAATAGAAGATTTATTATCTCAAATAAAAGATAAAATACAGGGTGTGGATTATAATTCCTTGATAGAAGCCTTAAATGCACTGGGAGTTAAATTGGATGGATTGGCTGGCAATTTAGGCATAAGTGGTACACAGAAAATATATGGGGAGATGCTTGAAATTCTGGCAAGCACAGGAGTGTATACCATAGAATTTACTGTGCCCAAAGCAGGGAGAATTACTGGAATAACAACTTCACAGTCAGCATGGAACTTTCAGGATACCTGGGACTTAAAAGTAGGAGAGGATACTTTATTTACTGGTGTCCGGACTAAGGAATATGGAGAGAATAAGTTTTTCAATGTGTTTTATCCGGTAACTGCAGGGCAGAAGATAGATTTTATTTTTAACAATGTCAGTGGATCCAGCAAAATATTATGGGTAGATTTTAACATATTGGAGGATTCTTAAAGATGAGCTTACCTAGATATGTTATAAACTTTGATGAGCTTACAGGCCAGTTAAGAAAAGACTTAATTCGGCTTATAGATGATGCATTAAAGGATAAATACCCACAATTAGATATGCAGGAGATTAAAGCACTTCTAAGTGAAATAGAGGACTTGCTACCAGATGAAAAGTATAGGGGACTAAAGAACAGAATAGAACAATTCATAATGTATAAATATGATGGTACCCAAAAGGTCCAGGGAGCTTTGATTGATATTCCTGCAATTATAAGTGATTATAAGCAGGATTTTGTTTTTGATAAAGATGTATTTTTAACTGGACTACATTTTAATCAAACAGGGTGGAAAAAGGATGATAGATACAGCTTGGTTATAAACAAAGAAAAAATAATAGATGGTGCCAGCACCAAAGAAATAGGAGAGCATAAATACTTCAATACTTATTATAAAGTTGATGCAAATACCCCTGTTTCTTTTATTTTGCATAATAATAGTGGAAACAGTAGACAAACCGTAGTTGATTTAGAATACCTAGAAGGACAAGAAATTACTGAGCCGCCAATAAATCCAAGCGGACCTGATGTTATAGATATTCCAAATGATTGGGATATAGCAGTACGTATGCAGTGGGAGGAAAATTCAATTTGTGATATGGATCTTCATGGATTTATAGGAGACATGCATGTGTCTTTTTGGAATAGATCTCATACTGGCTTCTATCTTAATTGGGATTACAGGGAACATATTAGTAACAATAATCCTGAAATAATATCGGTTAAAGGGCATTATAACAAAACTTTAAAGATATATATACAGAATTATAATTCAGTACCTCTGAAGAAGCCTGTAAATGTAAAAATATATGAAAAGAGAAGCTATGGGATAGTATTGCTGAAAGAATATGATATTGAGGTTGAAAATAAGAGTCCTTTGGGCTATGGAGTGTGTAGTATAGACTTAAAAACCAAGAAAATAACAGATATGTTTACCAGAAAGAATGTATTTGAATAGGAGGTAGTTACATGGCGGTAACAGAAGATTTTTATTATGTAGAGGGTAACACCAGCGTAAAGAATTTGGTTAAAACTTTAGTTAAAGAGATAACCCAAAATGCCGGGATCTATAAATGGGATTTGGTAGTTCCGGCCAGTATAGATGATATTGGATCTAACGGAACACCCAAAACAATAAATTTAATAACAGATGGAAGTACAACTTCTGTAGTTCCCACTACAATTGAAGTTCCACAGCAAAATGATACTTGTATTTTAAAAACTTCTACATCATATGGAAAAACATTTTATGTAAAAATAGAGAGAACCTCAAGAGAACTAACTAAAGCAGAGAATGCTATTATCCAAACTTTTGTCAGCGAGCACAAATATTATAATGGTGCAGTTTATGTGGATAGAACAGATGCACAAGTATTGGAATTACTATACGGGAAGAATTCCACTAATGGTTTTACGAATCAATATGAGGAATATGTAGCAGCTTTATCAGCGCCACAGGCTTTAAATAATATAAGATTCCAAATTTGCGACAGTTTAAATAGCGGGGGTACCGACATAAATATTGATAGTAAAATACAGAAAGAATATAATTTTAGACTTGCCTGGTATAGAAATCTACCTTCAACAATTAAAGACTGGTTGCCAGTACAATATTGGATATCCATGACAAAGGATGCCATAAACCTTATATTGAGAGGAGACCCTTCGGCTGACGTAGCCCCTTATAAGAACTATCTTGCTAGCTATGCCTATATTGGAGGCTTAAAGCCTGTGGAAGATTCGGCCTTTACAGATGATATATACAATTTTGGAATAACAACATCTAGTGACATTGAGCCTAATTATAGCAATCTATATGGAGAAAGAACTGCTACAGGAGTAACGGATGTGTGTATGATAGCAAATAAAATAGGGATGCCTTATCAGCCCCATTATCCAGCATTTTATGCGACCAATCCATTTATGGATAAATGTAATGTAGAAGGAAGCAGATGGGACCATAAGAAACATCAATTCAGTGATATTACAGTAGTTCATCCTGTGGATATGGAAAGGGGAAAAATGATTAATGTACTTGTGGGAGATGCTTCGTCTATCTTTGACGGAGATAAATTGATATATATGAAGGATACTGATAGTGAGGAAAATTATAAAAAGTTTAAAATTACAGCGCCATTCAATTTCCTGAATAATAGTGCAAATATTAATTATTGCATTGCCATAAGATGTTATAAAACATCTGAGTAGGAGTGATATAGATGCCCTTGCATAAAATTCCCTTGTGTAATTTTAAATATGCAGGGGATATTTACTCTGGAGCTACATTTAAATATGAAACTTCAATTAAGGTTATAAAATTTGAACAGCGTTGGCTTTCAAGACAAAAGTTAAATAGAATTAAAATCGAAAAAGGGTTGAATAAATCACTTTTTAAGAGTGCAACTCATATATCCAAACACAATAAAAGATATTTATATAAAAACCCATATGAAATAGCCAGCAAAGAATACCCAAAAGAGCTTAAAGCAAAAAATAAAGAAATAAATAAATCTTATAAAATATACCTTGAACGAGAAAACATTAGTCTAGTAAAATCCATACATGTTGAAATGGAAAGAAAGGATATTTTAATAGATAAAGGATGGAATATTTACCTAGAAGCTGAATATCTAAATTTTATTAAAAATAGCACCCTGCAATTAGAGAGACCCAATATTTTTATAAATATAGAAGTATCAAAAAATATTGAAAACGATAGGTATAATGAGATATACGTAGATGGATGCAAGAACTTACAGGGTATTAAAGATAAAATTATAAATATAGAGGAAAATATAAATCTTACAAGAAGCTGGCAGAATGGACTGTATAAAAAAGATATACTTATAACTTGCAGTACAGGACATGTAGAAGATATAAATTTACTCACGAATGTTTTTATTGAAAAATTAAGAATTAGGGAATTTTTTAAAAGTAAAATAGGAAAGCAAATTTCACCTGAAAGGGTTATAAACATTAATAGAATTATTGTGACTAGATATGCTAGAAAAGATTTATCTAAACACATGAATATGTTGGATTTACAACATGCAGTTTATAGGTATACTTTAAAAGATATAATGAGAAGTTGCAAAATAAATATGGTGCGTAAATTTAATTCAAAAAGGATTAGTAAAAGTAAAGTAGCAAAAATGGCATACAAAATAAGTGATATAGACATATCAAGATTTATAAGAAATGCGTGTATGTACAGATGTAATTATAGAAATGCTTTTAAAGATTTCAACTATCTCTTCAAGGTTAATATTGTTCCCATATTCAAGAATAATTCTAACATTCTTGTTAAAAGAGATATACGAAAAGATATTTATTACAATATTGCTACTATATTAAGCAGAGATGAAGCAACTAATATAAATAAAGTTTTCAATAGATATTTAAACAATGTTAAGTTCATAAATATATACAAACAAATAGAAAAAGAATTATTAAATGTTTCTGTAATCGACGTATTTAAAAATGAAAGTTACAGTTTAGGTATTAGTTTTGGTAGGGAACTATACAAAGAAGGTAATCACAACAAGTTTATAGATGTTATAAAAAGATGGTGGTGGCTGAATCCCACAGAACCAAGAGACAGCATAATTATTCCCAATAAGGATTTTAGCTATACCCAAGAGCTTTTGAACAATCCATATTATGAATATCTTAGATTTACAAACCATCCTATAGGATGGGGAAATGCATGGGGCATAGATTGGAATATCCCTGCTTATGCAGTAAGCATAGAAATAATGTTGGATCTAATAAATATTTTGATCATGGTATGGCATAGTAATGTACAAGGCTGGATGTGTAGTACAGGTAAGGAATCCATGCAGTTTATAATGGAACTTTTGTATGATTGGTATACTTTAAGAACTTCAACTCCTAATACAGATTATTACAGGACATACAGATGGATAAGATGGGAAGCAGAAAAAGTATACTTTTTAAATTTGGATACTGGATTACAGGCTGTAGGAGTGCTTACAACTAATCTTATAGGACATTTGAAAAATCACGAATTTAATTTAGTTCCACTTTGGAGAAATCCAAAGGCCATGGATATAGAGAGGAATTTCAATAGAATTGCTCAAAATGGAGATTTAATTAAATCCTTAGACAAAGTAAAAGGCAAGAGATATTACTATATAGAAACACAAAACGTAGAGAAGAAAAATATTTTCGGAGGTGGTAATAATGGCGGTAATTCCTAGTACAATAGATTTTAAGAATCCAAGGCAGAAACAATGGGGGATATTACAGGATAAAGATTTAGTCCAATTGAATTATGGAGGAATAACAGATACTTCTGGAAATCCTGTAAAATCTTATTCAACGAACTGTTATCAGGACGCTTTGGAGCAAGCAAAATTATTAATAGCACAGGGGACTGGAACTTCTAATGTGCAAGTTGTTGAATTTGTACCATATGACTACATTATGCAGCCTAATGTATAGGATGTGAGCATATGAAACTTATAAAAGTTAAAGATGGATTACTGGAGGTTGAGAATTTTTTCTTAACCTCTTCTTTTGCAGATTTTGCCGGAAGTGCAAATGTAAGTAGGGACATTAGCACCGGAAAGGTAAAGTTAATTAGCAACAATAAGATTGAAAGAAATTTTACTCTTGAGGAATTTGTCATAGAACTTGAAAAAGAAAATTTTAGTTCTATGGGACAGGATGATTACTGTATTTTATATCTAGGAAATAATGATTACGCTTTTGGGATTAAGGATGAGAAGCAGGACGAGCAACATAAGTTCTGGAAGATTCTTAAGCAGGACAATTATATTCAAGCATATGCAAGTGATGACGGGATTAATTATGTAGATATCGGCGGTATGAATTTTGCAGAGAGCATCACAAAACAAGGATTTGAAAAACATAGCACTGAGGATTTTATATTAAATGATTATAAAGTATATGCCGACCCTTATATTACACTACAAAACTTCCCTGAAAATACTGTTTGCCAGCTGTATGATGAAAATGACAATCTACTTAAAACTAGAACATTTGATAGTAATATGGAGTGTAAAGTATTTTTAGATTCCAATATTAAAGGGTATTTTATTTTCAAGGATGAAGAAGGAAATGAGTTATATAGGTCTAATTCACTGGATTTAAAATACGGTGACATATATGTATTTAGCCAGTATGAGCTTGAGATAATCTATAATGGTTTGGTTGTTACAAATACAAGCCCTGGAATATTAAAAGATTTAGATGAAAGCATAACTATTAAAAATGTAGATACTGTGGATTATACCGGATTAAATATAGGAATAGAAACTGCAAGCAATGACTTGATCCAGCTGAGTTTAGACAGTGAAATTTATTCTGATACTATAGTTTTGGATTTAGCGCAAGGACAGAGCAAAGACATATTTGTAAAGATAACTAAAAATGTAGATAATCATAATTTTTCAGTAAGAGATTTCCAATTAGTTATAAGCGAGTAGGTGATTGTATGAGTGAATTTTTTAGTGTAACTTTAAATAAAGATGTTGTGCTGGATGATAGTGTAACGAATAATTTCGCAGGATGGACAGGTCAGAAAATACTAGATGAAATAATCCGTCATAGAGTGACCCGGTTTGAAAGCTTAGATGATGTAAATGCAGCAAATAAGAAGGATAAACAAGTAGTTGTTTATTCGGATGATATGAAAAAATTCACCACTATAGATGTTGAAACTATAGGGGATGCTGCTGGGCTAAGCTTAAAGCAAATAAGTAAAATGGGAGTAGTAGGAAGCACTTCGTCACCCTATGTAGTAGATATTCCAGTTAATACGCTGGATTTTAAAGTGCCTAGAGTAAATGTGTTGCAATTCCAGCAAGGAGACCAGAATGTAATTAAAACTTTAAATTCATTTAGTAATTCTGATAGTGGTGATTTTCAGGTTGACGACATGATTGTCTTTGATGATACTACGCATCTAAAAACAGAATATGATTATCAAATGCAATATATTGGAGATATAGGAACAGATAATAAGGAATATGGCTGTGAAATAGATACAAACATTTTTAAAAGTATAGAAGATATACAAGAAAATACAGATGGGGTGAATGAAGTAATTGCTATAATTGCAATTCCAATGGATAGATTGTTAATTGCCAGTGGCGATAAAGATTTAAGTTATGTACAAAGTATAGATTATTTTAAGGTAACAGCCACAGGAAGTAATTTGAAAATAGTTGTAAGTGTAGATTCAGGTGAATCATGGAAAACTTTTAATACAGACCACTGGGAAGATGTGAATTTAACTGTAGAAGATGTAAAAGCAAGAGGAATAAGCATTAACACATTTAATGCTATAAATTCTACCTATTGGAATTTACTTAATGCAAATAAAAAGATAAGATTTGCTTATTTGTTAGCTATGGATTCT
Organism: Clostridium kluyveri; assembly: GCF_001902295.1. Taxonomy (NCBI): domain Bacteria; kingdom Bacillati; phylum Bacillota; class Clostridia; order Eubacteriales; family Clostridiaceae; genus Clostridium; species Clostridium kluyveri. Next base: position 52,461 of record NZ_CP018336.1, read on the forward strand.
ATAGATGATGTAGAAAATATAGATGATTTAGAATTACAGTATGATGGTCAAGGGAAATGGGTGCAATCCAAAGAAGATACTTATGATGTGGTTTATAGCAGTAACACTAATTTACAAGTACTTTTGAAATTTAGTGGAGATGTGAAAATAAATTATTGAAAGATTGGGAGGCAATAATAAATGGCAAATGGAAGTTTTGCAGGAGGAGATGGAACTACATCTAATCCATATTTAATAGAAGATGCTTTAGATTTAAATGCTATTAGAAATGGCTTAGGTAAATCTTATAAATTGATTAAAGATATAGATTTAAATATATCTCCATATAATAATGGAGAAGGTTGGACTCCTATTGGAAGTGCTAATCCTTCTTTTACAGGGGTATTTGATGGTAATGGTCATATTATTTCTAATTTATTTATAAATAAGCCAACTATTGAAATTGTAGGTTTATTTGGATATGTAAGACCCCCTGCAATTATTAAAAATGTAGGAATTGTTAATATTAATGTAACAGGATCGCGATATGTAGGAGGAATTGTAGGGTATAATACTGGAGGCACTATAGCTAATTGTCATTCTAATGGTAATATAAGTGCAACAAGTTATAATGTTGGAGGAATTATAGGGTATAATACAGCTTCGGCCAATAGTATTATATCTAATTGTTACTCTACTTGTAATGTAGCTTCTGTTGGTAGTTATGCAGGGGGAATTGCAGCAAATAATGATTATCGAGCTATTATAAGAAATTGTTATTTTGCTGGTACCATAACTTTTGAACAAAATATGTATATAGGAGGTATTGCTGGACGTAATACAGATACAGATGGGAGTATTGTATCTAATTCTTATTGGGACAAAGAAGCATCTGGTATATCTACATCAGCAGGAGGGACAGGACTCACAACAGTACAGATGAAAACTCCTTCAAGTTTCGTAGATTGGGATACACAAGTACTAGACAATGGAGTTACTAAGGTATGGAAATTAAAAGAAGGAGAGTATCCTAAGTTATGGTTTGAAAAACCTCCAAATAAATATCTCATAATGCGAGATAACCAATATTATAGTATACAAAATAACATATTGACTTTATTAGGAACACCAACAGACGATACACAGAAGGAGGAATTGTTTAATAATTATGGTGTAGAAGACTTGAAAGAAGCATTGTTAACTCCAGATGCAAATGGAAATAAATTAATTGATAGTTTGAATGATCAATTTGAAATTAGAATGATGAAGGCAAAATAGGAGCTAGAGATGGCTTTTTTATTTTGCCTTGAAAATATGGTATCATTAAATTAGAAACATATTATGAAGTATGATATTAGTATAATAAAAATAAGAGTTGAACTATATTTATCGAAAGGATATACATTTAGATGGATAATAATGTCTTGTGGTATTTAGAAGAACAAATCGAAAGAACTATAAACAATTTAAGAAAACGAAATATGGCAGGTTTTTTCGTTAAGGATGATGTTGAACTAAAAGGACTTTTAAAAGAACTTATAGATGAAAATTCTGTAGTAGGTGTAGGAGATTCAATGACACTCTTTGAAACAGGTACTATAGATTTTCTGCGTAAAGGAAACTACGTTTTTTTAGATAAGTACAGAGAAGATATTACAAGTGAAGATAAAAAACAAATCTATATAAAAAACTTTTCTTCTGATACTTTTATGTGTAGTACAAATGCCTTAACTGAAGATGGAGAACTTTACAATATTGATGGTAATGGAAGTAGAGTTGCACCAATGATTTATGGGCCTAAACAGGTTATTTTAGTAACTGGTATAAATAAGATTGTTAAGAACATAGAAGAAGCAGAAAAAAGAGTTAGAAATTATTCTGCTCCAATTGACGCAAAAAGATTAGGGAAAAATACTCCATGTACTACATTAGGCTATTGTGTAGATTGTAAAAGTCCTGATAGAATATGTAATGATTTTACAATAATTAGAGGACAGTTTATCAAAGATAGGATAAAAGTAATTATTGTAGGAAAGCAATTAGGATATTAATTATTTATTTCGTAATATTTCATATTATGCGATAAATATTCAGAGTTTTGGATAAATCCAGAGCTCTTTTTAATGCTCAATTTATTTAATAAAATATTGGTAGCGTAAGCAAATAATGAATGCTTATTTTTACTATTAATTTCATAGCATTATAATTTTTATATTGAACAAAATATTAAGGATATTACAGTAAATTCTCATTTAGGAGGAATAAGTGCTATGGGTGAAAAACATTGTTCTTCTTGTGGAAGCAAACAAGAAAAAGAGAGAAAAGAAAATAATTCTAAAACTAAACATAGCAAGAAGACACAGAAAAAAGATTGATGTTAAGATTAATCTGAAAATATCTAACTCAAAAGAACTTGGTTTAACCAGGTTCTTTTATTTTACATAAAACTAGGAGGTGCACTATGAGTGAATGCTATGACGGGAAATTGTGTGAAGAAAAGCACAAAACACTAAATAATACAGTGGATGAACATGAAACTTGGTTAAAAAAGCATGATGAAGAAATAAGCTTAATTAAACAGGACACCAGGGAAAATAAAACTGACATAAAAAATTTAATAAAAAAGATGGATGATCTCATATCAACAATCAAATGGGGACTTGGCATATTTGTCACAGTCTCTATTTTTGTTATGGGAATTTTATTAAAAAAATAGGAGGTAATTCAGATTGATTAAAGGAGTAGATATAAGTAATTTAAATGGCTCAATTAGTATAGACTCAATTAAAAATGCAGGTAATTCTTTTTTAATAGCAAAAGCCACAGAGGGAAGTACCTTTGTAGATAAATATTACAATGATAATATTGCTAAAGCTAAAGCCCTGGGACTTGTAACCGGGGCTTATCATTTCGCTAGATTTACAACCATAGCAAAGGCCATCCAGGAAGCAAATTTTTTCAAGTCTATTGCTGCAGGAGCTAAACCAGACTTTGTAGTATTAGATTTTGAGCAACAGTGTTCAGGAGATATGACAGAAGCATGTCTGGCTTTCTTAGAAATAGTGGCTACTATTGCACCTGCACTTATTTATTGTAATCCAAGCTATATAAAATCATATTTAAACAGCAGTATAACAAAGTATCCTCTATGGGTGGCCCATTATGGAGTTAGCAGTCCAAGCACTGTATTATGGCCTGATTATGCAATGTGGCAGTATACAGAAAAAGGGCAGATACCAGGAATAAGTGGATACCTGGATTTAAATTACATGGCGGAATCTTTTTATAATAGCATTGGTACAAATGAACCAGTAAAACCAGATCCACTTATAGAGCAAATTAAATCCCTTCAATATAACTTGAATATTGATTATAATGCAGGGTTAGTTATAGATGGAATAGCAGGTCCGGCTACTATGGCAGCATTAAAAGGAATTCAGGATATCATTGTAAAAGGCCACAAGTCCCATGTTGTATTATGGCTGCAGCAGAAATTAGAACAATATGGATATCTAAAAGAAAATTCCTATACCCAAATGTTATATGACGAACCAACTTTTCAGGCTGTAACTGAACTCCAGAAGAATTGGGAAAGACCGACGGATGGAGTATTGAGATTGGAGACATGGAGTATATTTTTGAATAACTAAAAATATTTTCACAAGGCGTAGTGCAAAGGAAGTGACGTTTTGGATATAAAAAAAGCTATTGAAAATATGGAAAGCCATATAAAAGCATATGAAGACAATTTGCGGTCAATCAAGACAGTAAATGACGTAAATAAAGACTGGGATGGAATCAAGGCACTTGGGCAACCAATATCAACAACTGATAAAATATACGTTTATACAGCAATAAGCTTAGAAACTTGCAGAGCAGCACTTAGGATTTTTAATGACATGAGAGCAAAAGGGGTATCTGAGGTTTAAAAATTATATGCAATATAAAGTAAATAAATTAGGAGCTGAAAGGCTCTCTTTTTAGATTATAAATTATGGAGGTAAATGGAAGACCTATGGGCAAATTTTTTAAATTAAAAAATGGTCAGTGGCTTAAAGTAGTGTTCAGTTATGTTAGTAGTAATAAAAGCAATATTTGGTACATGAGTATTGTTATAGGCAATACTAAACGACAATGTAATGACTGCTTTTGTAAGACTGAAAAAAGCCCTAAGATATTGTTTGGAAAATGTACAGGAAGAAAGGCAGGATTAGAACCATTTATAATAGCCTTAAAAGAATTGAAAAATTTAGAAAAAACAGTGCATAACTGTGAAATTCAAATAATAGGAGCTAGTGATAGATTAAAAAATGTGTATAAATGGCTAATGCGGTATGGTTACAAAATTAAAAATATACAAAATTTCAATAGGGATATAGAAATTTTGTATAAAGCTGTTTAGCTTAATAAAAAAATAGGAGGCAATAAAAATGATAAATATAAATGATGTTGTAGCAGTAGGCGGGGTTTTAGTGGGTGTAATTGGTAGTATTTTTGGACTAGTGCCACATCTAAAGAAGAAAGGTATTGATACTGAAAAAGTATTGGATACTACAGGAAATGTTTTAGAAGGAACAGAACCACTTATACAATTGGCAAAGGCTATTCCGGCATTGAAACCCGGTGCAACTTTAATAGACTGGGTAGAAAAAAAGGCAGTGGCCGGAGTAAAAGCAGCTGAACAACTAGCTCATGCTGGAAGCCTCGCTACAAATGAAGAAAAGTTTAATGCCGCACAAAATACCGTATATGCTGCGCTTAAAGAAATTAATGTAGAGCCTACCCTTAACCAGAAAAAACTTATCTCTGATTTTATACAGGAAGCAGTAAATGACCTTGGACATGTTGCTCCTACAGAGCCCGAAAAAGATACACAGATTACAAAGATACAGCAGGATTTAGCAGCAGCACAGGCTGAAAATACTCAATTGAAGCAGACTATTGCTAGTATACAGAGTGCTGCAGGTGCTGTACAGAATATAGATACTTCCGTAGCTGTCATAAATGCAGAGGATAGGGCAGTAGAAAATACTTCTATTGCTCAAACCGAATAAAATATTAATATCACATTAAAGTAACATGAATTTTATATATGTTTGTCACAATATACAGTTACAATTATAATATATTATACCTGTGTATAATAAATATTTGGGGTTTTGAGAGTGACTGAATATAGTGGTCTTAACATGCCACTATATTTTGCAAAGAGTGCAGTTGAGCACTCTTTATAAATTTCTTTAATATTTAAACTTTATACTTGATGCATCATATGATGCATAAGGGACATTCCAACAATTCTACTTAAATATTCTCTTGCTTGATTTATTGACATGCCGCAGTTTGTTAATGTCTTTAATATATCGGGATGGTGCTGCTCGAACATCATTACAATCTCTTGTACATCTGATTTCATTTTTTCCATATCTTTTTTTGACATATCCATCATATCCGGCATTTCTTGTTTCATGCCTGGTTTCTTCTCCATAGAGGGCATTGTACTTCCTTTATTAATTTTGTTTTCTTTAAATTTTTCTTCCCCCTTGAATAAAGGTTTAGGTTCCTTGCACATCACAGGCGGATACATAGTTCTGTTAGCCATCATACAGTAACAACACATTGGTGGTGTTGTTTCTAATGGTGGATACATGTATTTATACATGAAAAGCCTCCAATAAAATTTTTTTCACAATAGTATACTATTCAAAAAACTGTTATTTGGAATGTTTACATTTCGATTTTTCCTAATACATCTCTTAACCTTAGAAGTAAATTTCTATAATAAAAGCCCTGGCAGCACCAGAGCTTTCATGAATTAAAACATATTGAAATAATATTAAAGAGATAACATAGTAGTTTTATAAGCATTAATTATTATGCCCAATTCAATAAATTCAAAACAAAAGAAAGCTTTATGCCTTGAAACCATTTACACACCTTATAAAATCATATATTATATAACTATAAGGCTAACCCCCTTAATTAATTTTTCACAACCTAAAATAAGTTTAATTTTTTTAAATCCACACTCCAAATAGTATGATTATTTACTCAATCATACTATTTTTGTATATTAAATGCAGGATTAGAAAAAGTTATGTCGAATTGTATTCTGTAATATAGTTATGTACGGGGGATAGTA